>JAZRNC010000287.1:0-2236 GCA_045647965.1 Eubacteriales bacterium
ATATTTTTTTGAATTTTTACAACCGATTCGATGCAACAGGACTGACGGAAATTTAACCGTCAGCCCATTGATTATTCGGTCAATGTTTCAATTGCAATCTGCATACCAAGTTTGAAAGCGTACTCAAAGATTCCTGCTTCCGCCAAACTCATATACTCGCTCCAACAATCGTGGAACTTTTCAAACACCTCTTTCTGCTCATCGGAGAAGCTCTTCTCCAAATCCTCGTGGTGGCGTGACATATAGCCGAGCAGTTCTTTCATTTCTTTGGAGTTGGTTCTGCTATCTTCTTGCGGAATTATGTTTCCGTGCCATAGTTCTTTTATCACATTCATACGTATACCACCTCTCGCAAGACGATTTCCTCGGCACTCGCCTTGATATTGTTCATCTCGGAAACCCATCGGAGCATATCGCGAGCTTTCAAATCCTCGTCAATACCTCTTTCGGTAGCGAGGCTTGAGGTAATGCTTTCAACCATCGTTTTCGCTTCAACGTCGATCTCATACAGCCGCTGATTGAGAGTGCCTTCCATAAGAAGCGTGGTGTGGTATCCCTTGCGATGCGCTTTGAGATATTCGAGGTGCAATCTTCCGTATTTGCCGACCTCTTTCTGTCCGGGAAGTTCAAGCAAAGGGTAGTATTGCTCGCCTCTGAGTTCATAAGTGATTCCGTTTTGTTCAATGTACTTTTCCATATATTGCACCTTCCTTTCATTTGGTGCCTTAAGTGTACTACAAAGACAGAAAATCTGCAAATGTGCAAAAAAAGAAAAATACGAGGACATCGAAATGTTCTCGTATTTTTCTTAGCCTTCGCAATGCTCGTAGTTCTTAATTCTCAGAAACTGTCCTTAAGGGAACTGAGCATTGGGTTTGTCCTTTTTTGCATGAGAAAATCTCAATAAATATTTAAAGAAGACAATCGATGCGAGAGCGATAGTCTTTTTTGTATATTAGTCATTGTCAATCGGGGAGAAGACGACGTGAACTTTTTTATTTGCCCTCACGTTTCTTATCACGCAGGTACTTTCTGCTCCATAACTCTTTCCGTTAATAATAACGTCGACAATTTCATAACCGTCATCGGGAATGATCGTAAGAGTTGCGTGGCGGTTAAAGAGAACGGATGTTTTACCAGTGATCTTTCCACCTTCTGTGGTTGTTACGAGGATGTCAAAGCTCTTATTATGAAGCGTTCTCATCGTGTTGTACCAAGAATTAAGGAAGTTATCGCTTCCGGATGCGATGATTTCTTCTTGTGTGCGCATACCGCATTCTGTACATTCCTTGTGACGGTAACCGTCCGTCTCAAACGTAGGTGCTGTATCAACGATCCAATCGCTATCGGTATGCTCACCTTCAGAATAAGTATTTTTGCAGACAGAACAAGTCTTCCAATGTGCGCTTTCGTCGTGCTCCCATCCATCGGATGAATGTTCTTCAACGAATAATCGGCACGTTCCACTGTGTTCGTTTTGATCGTGAGGGTATATAAACCAGTGACTTGTTTCGTCATGCCCCATGTTTTCAGGTGCGGTAGAGACATCATAATAAGCAGTTACGCCCGCGTGTACTCTTCCGCCGTATACACCTTGTCCGCCGCCGTAGAGCTGGTCAAATTTGCATTCGATCAAATGATCTTCACCGGCATTGTGGACGTGATTGTCATCGACAACTTTATTGCCGTTTGCATCCGTGGGATGACCGTATCGAGGATTGGAATAAGCCGAGTTGCTAATACCGGCTTCCACTCTTACGTAAGGCCAATTTGTTCCGGCGAATTCACAGTAATGGTAGTGTGCCCAATCTCCGTAAATTACCGTGCAGTTTTCAGCAGTGATTTGTGATGAAAACGCATACGTTGTACCGTCAACCACTGTTGTTTTGCCTGTATTTCCGATGAGCATGCCGCATCTGCGATATGCATACCACTGATAGGAGGAGGTAACATCATTATAAGCATCGATTCTGCACGCGACGTCACAGTCCTTCATATAAATGGTAGCACTTCCTCCGCATCCGCCAATGATACCACCCGTAGAGTTGTCAAAATCACCCCATTGCGCTGCAACGGTTGTGGAGGCTGCCACGTCGCAGTTGATGTAACTATGATTACCGGATGCCCAGCCAACAACACCGCCGGAATAATACTGATAGTCTGCTACGTTGGTGTTTCGGATTTTTATATTTTCAAAAGTACAATTTCCCTCGGCAACAGCAGCAACGGAACCACA
>JAZRNC010000288.1:0-3454 GCA_045647965.1 Eubacteriales bacterium
CCCTACGGTGCTATTACATACGAAGAAAAAGAATTCAGAATGCCCGACCGTTCGACAAGAATGCGCCGTGTTGCATCGGTAAATCCCGCGGTTTGTCAGGGATGCGGTGCTTGTACTGTAGCTTGTCCCTCGGGCGCAATGGATCTTAACGGATTCAAGAATAATCAAATTATGGCGGAGGTTGATGCAATATGCAAGATGTAAAAGAGTTCAAGCCGCTTATCGTTGCGTTCTGCTGTAACTGGTGTTCCTATGCAGGAGCAGACCTTGCGGGCAGTAATCGCCTTGCCTATCCGGCTGAAGTAAAGATCATTCGTGTACCTTGCTCGTGCAGAGTAAATCCTATGTTTATTCTTCGCGCATTTCAGCGAGGTGCGGACGGCGTGATCCTTTGCGGATGCCATCGCGGTGACTGCCATTATTCTACCGGAAACTACTACACACGCCGCCGTATGTCCATGCTCTTTTCGATGCTCGATTATCTCGGCATTGAGCGTGACCGTACCCGTGTTGAATGGGTATCTGCTGCCGAGGGTGCGAAGTTTGCTGCTACGATGAGCGATTTCGTAGAAAAGGTTACGGCACTTGGTCCGAACAAGAGATTGGAGGATCTGCGATGCAAACAGTAACAACAAAAGCATTGTGTGAGCGCGCGGTATCCCTGCTCGGTGACGGTACTGTTGCCGCTGTTCTCGGATGGAAGCGCGGCGAATTTGATTACGATATGACTCCCGCTGTGTTTAAGTCTGCAGAGGAGCTTTCGGAAGGATTTGTCTACAACGACTTCTGCGGAGCAAATCTTTCTAAATATCTGCTTAGAAAAAACCGTGAAATCGAGGGGAAAATCCTCGTATTTCTGAAGCCCTGCGATACATACAGCTTCAATCAGCTTCTTTCTGAACACCGCTTTGATCGCGAAAAGGTTTATGTGATCGGCATTCCCTGTAATGGTATGGCAGACATCCACCGTATCCGCGAGATCACCGGTGAGGGTATCTCAAAAATCGAACAAAGTGGAGATTCGCTTTTCGTTCACACGCTGTATGATGACGAACCCAAATCCATTCTTTGCAGTGATGTTTTCGCTGAACGTTGCTTAAACTGCAAATCGAAAAAACACGTCGCTTATGACGAACTGATCGGTGATGAGGGCGAAGTACTTACGTCCAACCGCTTTGATGAAGTTGAAAAGATCGAATCGATGAGTGCTGACGAGCGTTTTGCTTTCTGGCAGAACGAGTTGTCGCGTTGTATTCGCTGCAATGCCTGCCGTGACGCGTGTCCTGCTTGCACCTGTGAAAAGTGCGTGTTCGATAACCCGAATTCGGGTGTTGAAAGCAAGTCTCCCGGTGGTGAATTCGAAGAAAAACTGTTCCACATCATCCGCGCATATCACGTTGCCGGAAGATGCACCGACTGCGGCGAATGCTCTCGCGTATGTCCGCAGGGAATACCGCTTCATCTTCTTAACCGCAAGTTCATTAAAGATATGAACGAAAACTACGGTGAATATCAGGCGGGAGAAAGTATAGATCAGAGAGCACCGCTTGTAAACTTCACGCAGGATGATCCGGAACCGTCCGACGTTGTGAAAGGAGGCGGTGACCGTGCGTAAATGTACACTTGTAAATCTTCAGAAACTTTTTGAAAAAGTTTCCGAAGTTATGCCGCTCTATCTCCCGGTAAATGAAAAAAATGGTGCTGTTTATACAAGATGGCAGCCCGAAACGGTATGGAGTAACATAGGAAATGCCGTGAAAGGACCAAAGGATCTGTTTTTCCCCCAGAGTGAAGATCTTATGGCATTTAAGATGGAAGGCAAGAAGATCGAGGTTATTGATACAAGAACCGATACCGAGGATTTTGCGGTTTTCGGTGTGCGTGCGTGTGATGTGAAGAGTCTTGATGTGCTTGACCGCGTATTTCTTACCGAACCGCGTGACAGCTATTATGCATCTCGCCGCGAGCACGGGGTCATTATTTCTCTTGCTTGTAACCGTCCTACTGAGAACTGCTTCTGCGGAACATTTGATATTGATGCCACTGAACCCATGGGCGACGTTAGTACATGGTTAACCGATGAGGCACTGTTTCTTCGTGCCAATACAGAACGCGGTAAAGCTTTTGTGGAGATTATTGCCGATATCACAGAGGAATGTGATGAGGCTAAAGTAAAGGCACAGAAGGAAAAAATTCAGAAGATTATGAATCGTCTTCCGCTTGCCGACCTTAAAGCTGATGCATTCGGTGGTGGTAAAACCGAAGAATTCTTTAATTCTTCAAAGTGGGATAAACTTTCCGAGAGCTGTCTCGGATGCGGTACCTGTACTTTTGTATGTCCTACCTGTCAGTGCTACGATATTCGTGATTTCAAAACAAACCATGGTGTGATCCGCTATCGTTGCTGGGATTCCTGCATGTACTCCGAATTCACAAAGATGGCGCACGGAAATAACCGTAATTCACAGAAGGAGCGTTTCCGTCAGCGCTTTATGCATAAGCTTGTTTACTTCCCCGAAAACAACGATGGGATGTTCTCTTGTGTTGGATGCGGCAGATGTCTTGCCAAGTGTCCGATCTCTATGAATATTGTTAAGGTTATGAAATCCCTGGAGGGTAAAAACAATGGCTGAAATGAATGAAACCTTAATTCCCGTTGTAGGTGTGATTACCGATGTTCGCATCGATACGCCCGATATCAAGACCTTCCGCGTGGTCACTCCCGAGGGTAAGAAGCCCTTTGACCACAGACCCGGTCAGTGCGCAATGCTTTCCATTCCCGGCGTGGGCGAGGCAATGTTCTCCATTACCTCCTCCCCCACCAACACGGAATTTATGGAGTTCTCCATCAAGAAATGCGGATGCGTTACCCAGTGGCTCCACGCCGCTGAGGCAGGCCAGATGGTCACCGTTCGAGGGCCTTACGGAAAGCCCTTCCCCGTTGACGACGTGTTTGCAGGTCACGATCTGCTGTTCATCGCCGGCGGTGTAGGTCTTGCGCCTCTGCGCTCCGTCATCAACTACTGCCGCCACCACCGCGACAGATACGGTAAGATCGATATCGTGTACGGCTCCCGCTCCAAGGACGACCTGCTGGATTACCAGGAGATCGTAAACGAGTGGCAGAACGACGAAAACGTTCACGTCCATCTCACCATCGACCGCGAGCAGGAAGGCTGGGACGGCCACGTAGGCTTCGTTCCCAACTACGTTAAGGAGCTGGGCTTTGATACCAACAAGATGGCAGTGCTGTGCGGCCCTCCCATCATGATCAAGTTTACCCTTGACGGCTTGTGCGGATTGGGCTTCGACAAGACCCAGATCTACACTACCTTGGAGTTGCGCATGAAGTGCGGCGTCGGCAAGTGCGGCCGCTGTAACGTAGGCGCAAAGTACGTATGCAAAGACGGCCCCGTCTTCCGTTGTGACGAACTGGATGAACTTCCGGGCGAAT
>JAZRNC010000289.1:0-3689 GCA_045647965.1 Eubacteriales bacterium
ATATCGGTGATTATGAGATTGAAGACGAGAGCGAAAATATTATCGATCAAATGATACATGCAGAGCAAATGACTCTGTTACAGCGGGAGCTGGCGTTCATCAAAAGTGATTATCGTGACATCGTCGTCGCCCACTACATAGACGGTAAAGGTCTTCGTGAAATTGCGTTGTCGCTGTCCCTTTCAGAGAATACGGTGAAGCAACGTCTTTTCCGTGCAAGACATATTTTGAAAGAAGGTATGAATATGGCAAGAGAATTTGGTGTAAGAAGCTATAAGCCGGAGGGAGTGAACTATACTAACAACTGTTCACGTCCCGGCGATAAGAACCAACCCTACAGTGTTATGGAACACAAAATGTACCAGAATATTCTATTGGAAGCCTACGGAAATCCTTCCACTGCTGAAGAACTTTCCTTGGAGTTGGGAGTTGCCCTTCCTTATATGGAGGATGAACTGGAATGGCTGACACGGGAAACCTTTTTAATCAAAGATGGTAATAAGTATCAAACCGCTTTTCCTATCGTAAGTCGTTCTGCCCAAGAGCAAGTACATCTTGCTTGGTTAACCGCCGCCCCCTCGATTACAAAAGCTTTGACCTCTTTTGTGGAGCGTCTGAATGATGCATTTGTGGAGCATGGGGAGCCATTCTATGGTCAATATCAGGACTACGAAAGCGCCAAGTGGTCGATTTTGATGTTGGCGTTTGATTATTTTATGTATGCGGCACCGAAGATCCGTGATTTTACCCCACGTCCTGACAACGGATATTGGGACATGATCGGATATCAGATGCGACCTGTATCTGAGCCGAATTTTGTCGGCAATCACGGTGGTTATTATGGCTTCCAACAGTTCAAATATGAGTTCGACGGCATTTCTGATCGAACACCGCCTTATCTTACCGAGGCGGAATCGAAGATTCTGTATGACTGGATAAAGGGTAATGATGTGGAGGAAAATAATGAAATTACTGAAAAACTGCTCGAATACGGATACTTGAAGATGAACGGAAGCGCATATATCCCGGATGTAGTCACAATCAAAATTGATGAAGTCAGAAATGCGGTTCGGAACGTGGACGAAAGCGTAAGTTCTGAGCTATCTGTATTGGCTGAACGTGCAAAAACTTTGCTGAAAAACTTGTATGACGAGGTTTGCGGCATTGTCTGTGCTGATCTTCCCCCTGTCTTTTTGAATGATGTTTATCAATGCAGAATGGCTGTTTCGAATTGTTATTTCTGCCGCGGATATGTTATGGCAGAAGCACTGAAAAGTGGGTATTTGCTCTCTTATGATCAAGTAAGCCCCGCTATCGGCGCTCATTTTTGGCTCGATTCATAAAACAAACCGCCGAGAGTAACCGTAATTGGTCGCTCTCGGCGGTGCTTTATTTAATTAACATTCTGTCCTTATTCCACCCGCGTAACGGATCACTGATCGTTCGTGACATCTCCGCTGCCGTCAAGCGAAATCGGTTCTCCGAGATACGTCGGAAGAGGTTTTGCAACCGTATAGAAATAATCCTTCACTCTTGCAGCCACCTCTCGTACTTCTCGGATCACCTGCCCGGAATACCCCCTCAGATCGGCACTCACGCCAACCGCATCAAGCCCCAGAGACCTTGCAATATACAGCGCACGATACAGATGATATTCCTGCGTTACAATAATCACCTTTTCAGCACCGAAAATCTCCTTCGCCCGATAGAGAGATTCATACGTCGAGAATCCCGCGTGATCCATAAAAATTCGCTCCGCAGGAACTCCGCGCTCTGTGGCAAACTTTTTCATCGTGTTGACTTCATCGTATTCCGCGCGGCCGTGGTCCCCACTCATCAGCATCGTATCGCAAACACCGAGATCGTAGAGTTCTATCCCCACAAGAAGTCTGTCCTCAAGCATATGACTGGGAGAACCGTCCGCGCGTACCCCTGCCCCGAGAACAATAATACAGTCGGCATCTCCAAGCTCCGTCGAGTCTGTGCTTACGATGGAATCTCGCCCAAGAAAATACATGGCAATATTTATCCCTGCCGCAAATAGTCCGGCAAGCAAGCCGAGAAGAATGCAAATCTTAAGCGTTATTGCCGTTATCCGTTTTATTTTCATCGATGCTCCTGCAAATCTGTTCGATTCTCTTTTTCTCTTTTTTTGTTTTATACTTTTTGTGTGACACTCTGAGAATCATAATTGCCGCGGCAATAATGACACCCCATATCAGAAGATACGGCAAAGAAACGATGAACCACAGCGCAAATTCGGAAAGATCTGTGGTAATATCGTAGAACGTTTCGCTAAGACCGTGTGTCACTTTTTCACCGAATGACATAACTTCAACGTTCTGGCTTTCTCTCTCAACTTCCTGAACTCTGACGTATACGGTACAATAGGAAATCAGGCTATCGTACGTGCGGATCTGAGATTCAAAAGATTCAATCTGATATGTGACTTCGGTAATGCGGGACTGAATTTGAATGACGTCGCTCAGTTCTTTACATTTTTCAAGAATGCCAACAAGGACGTCGTACTCTTTTCTGAGCGCGCTGATTCGGCTTTCGATATCCACGTAGCTTGCGGTAACATCGGTGGAATCCTCCGATTTGTACGTTAAAGTTCCGCCCTCTCCCACCGCCGTCATAAACGCTTCGTAACGGTCAGCGGGTATTCTTAACGTGAAGGAAGCACTGCGGCGCGAATTATAGGAATACGAACCACCGCTACTTTCTGATGATTCCACGTATCCGCCAAATGACGAGAGGCACACCGGAAGAGATGCAATAAACTCGTCGTACGTTTTCGTTTCATACGTGAGGTTTGCTTTTTTTATGATCTTACGGTTTCCAAGGTCGTTCGATGAAGTGGAAGACGTACCCGTTCCCGCATCTCCCTTAATCGGTTTGTAATCCGAATCAACGAATCCGTTGGAACTCGGATTTTCGAGATACCCCTCAGCACTATCCATCATATCGCTTTCCCACATTACCTCTCCCGGCGCATAGTTCTCTGATGTAAGTTTATCCGAGCTATTCGCACAAGAGGATAACGATACCGTCATCAAAACGGCGAGACAAAGAGTCAGAATTCGACTAAATTTTTTCATAACGCACCTCATATAAGTTTTGATTTTATTTCGGTATTTATGTAGACGGCAGAAAAGCGAAAATGTTCCGTTTTTCACATATTTTTTATAAAAAACACGTCATTTTTTTTGTGAATAACCGATTTTTTGCAGATTTCATTTTCCGTGTAATTTTTCATTGACAACACCACTTTAATGTAGTATAATAGAAACGTTATGATGCATGAATTATAGCATTTTTGCAAGTTTTCGCTTCGCATCCTGCATAATTTCGCATAAATAAAGTTTATTAAATTTTTACCAATATAGGAGAATGAAAACAATGAAAAGAGTATTCAACTTCTCAGCCGGTCCTTCTATGCTCCCGCTGCCCGTCCTCGAAAAAGCCGCATCCGAACTGATTTGCTATGGCGAATCCGGTATGTCCGTTATGGAGATGAGCCACAGATCTCCCGATTACGAAGCAATCATCCAGAAGGCAGAAAAAGATCTGCGCACCCTCATGAATATTCCGGATAACTACAAGGTACTTTTCCTTCAGGGCGGTGCTTCCACTCAGTTTGCATCCGTTCCGCTCAACCTGATGAAAACAGGTAAAGCCGATTACAT
>JAZRNC010000290.1:0-15686 GCA_045647965.1 Eubacteriales bacterium
AGACGCCGATCAACTGACTTTGACCATCTTTGACTTTCGTTTGCAAGATAAGTATACCACGAAAGTGTACGGTTGTCAAGGGGATGGGGGATTTTTCCACCAAATGTTCGCTCAATACAAAATAACACCATCGATACCCGAAAGATTCGAGCACCGATGGCGTGAATTTTTATTTTTTTATTCTTGGGACCCGCTCGGAAATACGGCAGAGTACCTCATAACTGATTGTACCCGACCGACGGGCAAGATCCTCGAGAGACGTACCGTCGTCTCCGCCGAACAGCTTCACTTTGTCCCCGACCGAAACGCCAAGTGCTTCCCCCTCCTCGGGTGTAACATCGATCACGAACTGATCCATACAGATCCGTCCGATCTGACGATAGTGTTTTCCACCGACCTCGACCGTGCATCCGCCATAGGAACGCTCGAATCCGTCCCCATATCCAGCCGAGACCGTTGCTGCCACCAAATCCCGATCGGCAAAAAACGTGGCGCCGTAACCGACGGCATCCCCTTTTTTCACGTGGTGGATCTGAGTAATCATCGAATCAAACTCCATCACGGGTTTATAGTCCCCCGTCACCACACCGTTTGGCGCGTAACCGTACAGAACGATCCCCGCGCGCACCGCGTCAAAATGTGCCTCGGGAAGACCAAGTATCGCGGCGCTGTTTGAGGCATGAACCATCCCTACATCCACTCCGCGCTCCCGCAGAAGATTCACTGCCGTGCGAAATCTCTGAAGCTGCATTCCCGTATATCCGCTCGTGGAATCGTAACCGTTCACCATCCTATGATCGAGCAGTTCGTCATCGGCGCAGGAAAAATGCGTGAAAATTCCTTCAATCTTCAGGTACGGATCTTTCGCAATCTCCTCGATCTCCCGCAACGTATCGGAAAGTGTCCCATCATCCGTCGGAAAACCGATTCGATTCATTCCTGTGTTGAGTTTAACGTGTACGGAAAGAGGCGCTGTGTCAGACTCCGCCTCACGCATCGCCGCGGAAAGCTGCGCCGCTTGCTCAGCGGATACCACGGTACACATCACGTGATTTTGCGCCATCAGTGGTGCATTTTCGGGGATTATAGCTCCGAGAATCAGAACATTGGGTTCCCTATTTTCCTTTATTCCGATCGTTCTTACGTCAAGCGCTTCTTGCTCCGAAGAAACCGCAAAAAAATCACACCCTGCCTGCAAAAGAGTCGGCACGCAAATGTTCACATCGTGTCCATACGCGTTCGCTTTCACCACGGAGATGATCTTCGGCTCATTTTCCACCCGACGAATTATTCGCGCGCGAATCATTCGCGCGACAGTTTCGTAATTTTCCCTCAGCGCCGACGTATCAATTTCGGCAATATTTTTGTTTTGCATAGTTCATTCCACGTCATTCATTATTTTTTCGTATTCCCGCTCTCGGAAATCACAGTAAAATTCGCAATCTCCACCGTACGTCCCCCGTACACGACGGAGCAAGGTATTCCCTCAGCGTTGAGAATCACAACACCATCTCCGTACTCGAGGAGCGTTTTCTCCCCGTCATCCGAGCGCGAGAGAACGAGATTCTCCGTTTTTCCTCTGCCGAGCAGTTCAAAAATCGCTCTGACTCCGCGCGCCGCTTCTTCGGAAAGCGGAATCTCTTCCCCCTCACCGTAAGATATCACGACTCGCCCGTCCGATTCCGTCCATTTCACCGTAACCCCGGCTGAACGCACGGGAGTTGTCACCGTCAAAACCGTCACCTCACCACGCCGTTTGACCGCAGATGTCACGTCCCCCAAGGCGGAGGAAAAAATCACGTCGTAATCGGCATCCGACTCAGCATATGCGAAGATCTTCATCCCGTTTTTTGCTCTATTTTCGCCGAACGCGCAGGATGACAAGCAAAGTATTGCCATCGCCGCACAGCATATTCTCACAAAAGTCCCATATCGAAACATAACCGCTCCATTGGATCAGCAATTTGTCAAATCCTATGCAGCGGGAAGAGGTTTTATTCTTTTGTAACGGCACCTCGCAGCCAAACTCAATAACGAAGTTCGCTGACAACGGTATTCTTGGAGTTGTAGAACTTCAAGACCTTTACCATCTTATTGGTTGCTTCAAACATAACGACTATACGCTTGCCGTTTTCTTCAAAAGCAGCAAAATAAGCGTCCGTGGAAGAAACAGAGCCGCGCTGATCAATGAATTCATCAGCATTCTCATATTCTGCTTTGTGTTCGTCGTTCATCGGGGCGATAATTTTGAAATCGGAAATGAGATGTTCAAAAACCGTCACCTGTTTTTTACGACCATAGATTTCGGAAATCGTGAGTTTTGCAGAGCCTACTTCGCATTTGTGCTCGAGCTGTGCGTAACGCCATGTTAATCCCCAGATGATCCAGGTAAGGAAGGGCATAATTGCGCCAACGGGCCAAAGTTTGAGTATGCCTACGAAAAGAATCATACCGCCAAGAAGGAAAAGAACGTAGAGAGAGATGAGAGAGAGACGTTTTACTCTGTGCTTACCTTCCGACTTATGTTCTACGGTATATTCCGCATAGTTTACAGAACCGTCCATACTTTTTATCCTCCGTAGTTTATTTATTAAGTACATAACATTGTACCACATTACTCGCTTTTTTTCAAGGCATTTTGGGATTTTTGAAAAATCTTTTTCCATCCGATGCCGCGGAAAATCAAAAAGGGAACTTTCGTTCCCCTTTTGGTTTCACCGTGTGATACGGTTATTCATCGTAATAATGAATTAGTTCTTTTTCTTCTTGAGACCGAGAGCTGCTGCAACTACTGCGATAACAACAACTACGCCGCCGATCACCCAACCGATGATGCCACCTTCTTTGGGTTCTTCAACTGTAGGAGTAGTTTCGGATTCGGATTCGGATTCGGAGTCAGATTCAGAATTGGATTCAGCAGGATCGGATTCAACGGGTTCGGATTCAACGGGTTCGGATTCAACAGGTTCAGATTCAACGGGTTCATCTTCTGTCTTCGGACCCTTGAATTCTTCGCCGGCTTCCATAACGTCAACAGAAATGGTCATCGGCTTCTGGAAGTACTGGTCGCGCATTGTGGAGTAGTACTGAAGATCTACTGTCTTACCACCGTTGGAGAAGTACAGCATTGCAACCATACCTGCACCTTCGTAGGTAGTATCAACGAGTGCGGAGTTAACGTTGAGAATGGTTACTCTGTTGCCGTGATCGCCGATAAGGTAAGTGTAAAGAACCTTTTCTACACTTGCATTAGCAGTGAGAACGAGAGAGATGTTGCTGTACTTTCTAACGAGCTTATCGAACATAGCCTGACCGTTGTTAACGGGAGAAACAGGAGTGGATTCGATCGCATCTGCGTCGCCTTCCTTAGAAAGACCTGCTTTGGAGTTAAGGAATACGTGTGTGTTGATGATAACAGTGTGGTTCGGGTACTGTTCGATCACTTCTGCAGCCCATTCGAGAGCAGCGTCACGAGCAGCTACGTCGAGGTTGATGATGAGGTAGTCAACGCCACCCATCTTTACTGTCTTGTAGGTGTTTGCGATTCTATCGGCAAGCATACCTTCCAGTGTGGATGCATACTTAGTTGCATTCTTGAAGCTCTGAGATGTGAAGTTAGCGAGTTCTTCGCCGTTACCACGTGCGATTGCATATTCAACAACGCCGTCGAGCTTAGCGAGGTTCGCTGCAACAAGACCATAGTCACCGGCACCGATATCACCGGTACCAACAACGAGACCGATCTTCTTGGACTTTGCGTTAGCTGCGAGCCAGTCATAGAGACCGTTGTAGCCGTCTGCATAAGAGGATGCGAGCTTGGAGCTGTCACCAACTACTGCGATTGAGTAGTCGTAGTTTGCAGGAGCTTCAGCGGTTGCAACCCAACCACCGATTTTAAGGAGGTCGTAATTGCTGTCACCTGCCTGGTTTTTAATAACACCGAGTGTTTTGGGGGTGGGAGCGTATGCTGCAATGAGGTTATCGCTGTCAGCTGCTGCGCCGGATGCGAATGCTGCAATCTCGTCAGCAGTTCTTACGTCGCTGTAGAGATTGATTGCTTTGATACTACCTCTAAAATTGTTTCCGCCATCAAGTCTGCAAACGCCGAGACGAGAGGAAAGATCCAGACCTGCGGGAAGTTCAAAGTTTTCAATAGTCTGCTTGAGTTCGCCGTTTACGTACAGCGAGAGTGTTTTAGCAGCTTCGTCACGTACAACGGAGATATATGTCCATACACCCTCGTATTCAAAGAACTTAACATTGCTGAATTCATACTTGAGATCATCAGGAGTATCAATGATGAGGCTAAGCAGACCAGCCTTATCCAACTGAAGTCTCCAAGCAGGATCACTTCCGTTAGCGTAGGTACCTACGATACCGCTACCACCGGCTGTGTGGTTTCCACCCTTGTGGAAGAAGAAGCTTGCTTCAATCGTAGCAGGAATGGTTTCAAACTTGCCGAGAGTTTCGAAATCATTACCTGTATAGAACTGATAACCGAGATCGGGGTCTGTGTCAGAGTTTGTTGCATATGTAGTGAAGCCGTTGCCGCTCTTATCTTCGATGTTGAGCGCGTACTTCTTGCCTGCATATTCGGTAAGGTCATAGTAAGCGAGAAGGCCTTCTGTGTTGCCTGTACCTGCGTAGTCAGCAGCGATTTCATCAGCAGTTCTGATGTCATCGAATACCTTTATGGACTTGATACCACCCTTGAAGTTCTGGGAGTTGCCGGAGCGGAAGTCGCCGCCGATCGCCATAACGTTGGGGTTGTTATCAAAGCTGATGCCGGGGCAATCGTATCCCATTTCCAGTGTTTCTGTGTGAACACCGTTCACATAGCAATCAAGCTTCTTGCCGGCGATGTCCATCGTGACGGTAACGTGTACCCATTCTTCAGTCGGAAGGGGAGTTGCAAGGAAAGAGAGCGTCTTCGCTGTTCCCTTTGAGTCGATGATGTACATGGACGGATATGCACCCTTCGGTTTGCCGTTTTCTCTGAGCTGGAAGCATACGCTACCAAGACCAGCCTTCTGGTAGTTCGAGAAAATAGTACCCTGACGCTTTGTTGCGTAGGAAGCGGGAATGTAGATTTCTGCTTCGTATGTAAGCGGAACGGTTTCCATCTTATCATACGGACGGTTTAAATTGTCGGTATTGAAAGTCATACCCTCATCAATACCTGCTGCGGTTGCCGGTACGAATGCTACGCATGAAAGCACCATTACAACAGCCATCAGCATTACGAGAATCTTTTTCATAGGAATCCCTTTCTGATAAAGTAATTATAATAAAAATTTATGAGTACAGCATCAAAAATGCTGTATCGTCACCGATAATTATACCAAATATGTACAAAAAGTCAACGGTTTTTGAAAACAAATCAACCAAAAACATCCATTTATGCAGTTTTATTTTGAATATTTTTTCACCAAAAAACAAAGTGTACAAGAGAAATAATAGTTTTTTGTTCACTCTGCTCCAAGTGCTTTTTTAGTCACAAAATGATGTTTTTATTTCATTTTTTCTTCTTATATGTAACGATAAGCGCCGCTATGGCAAACAGAACGGCGAGAATACCGATTGTCACCACGATCGGGATGAGCAATGCAGACGGCACACGGTCGGTATCCTTGTCTTCGTCCCCTGTCGGTTCGGTTTCTCCCTCACCGGAAATGGTTTCGCTTTCCGTCGGGATCTCGTTCTCATCCGTATCATCCTCCGACGGCTGTCCGTGCGTATTCATATCCACCGTGAGAGAAAATTGGTTATCGGTGAGGAAATATTCTCCGCGGAGCGTGGAGTAATATTCCACCTGCACGTCCTGTCCGTCCTCGGAGAAGTACATCATCGCCACAAGTCCCGTCGGCCCGTAGTTTTTATCGGTAGTCTGTGGGTCAACAAGAATCTGCGTTACCGTATTTCCGTGATCGCCCTCCGTCTGACTTACCGTGATTCGATCCGTCGGGTCGTGTCCGCACAGAACGAGAACGATATTCTCATATTTGCGTACGAATTTATCCCAAATGTGGTTTCCGTCGTTGTATCCGCCGCGGAGAGTCGGGGGAGAGGTTTCTGTTTTGTCGAGCGTCGAACCGTCGCGGTAGAGATATGCGTGCGTCGAAATAATAACCTTATGATCGGGGTTTGCCTCAATAATTCCACCAGCCCACGCCAGTGCCTCGTCACTCGGACCAAAGTCAAAGTTGATGATGAGGTATTTCACCTGGCCGACAGTCAGTTTTGTATAATAATTCGTCAGCGAGCCCTCGTACGTTCCCTCGGCAAGGGAAGAAAACTCGGTCGCACTGAAATACTTATCAAACTGAGCTCTACTGTCGTGGTTTCCGCGAATTACGGAATACGGCACGACGCCATCGAGCTTTTTAATATTTTCCTTTGCGACAACCCATTCGTCGTCGGTATCCTTATCGGTGATATCCCCGAGTCCAAAAACAAACGCCATCTTTTTTGCCGCAGCATTTTCCACGATCCAATCATAAATGCCGGCGAGCTGCTCCGGGTGATTGTACGTGATCGTCTGGATATCGCCTACCAGAGCGAACGAATACGCATACTCTTTCAGCGATTCTTTTTCGGTAAACCAAGGATTATAAAGAGTCAGATCGTAACCGTTGCCGGAAATATCTTTTATCGTCTCGGGAAGTGCCGCAGAGTTTCTGTCCAAAACATACGCAAGCATCAGATCATCTCTGCTGATATCCACGGAAAGCGCATCGGCTTTGATCTCATCCGCCGTTCTCACGTCGTTATACAGTGCAACGCTTGAGATTCTGCCCTTAAAGCTTTCTTTGTTGCCGCTTCTGCGGTCTGCGCCAAGCACCACGATGTCATCGGGAACATACGGAGTATCCATACGATTGCGCAGCGTTTTTTTGAGTTCGCCGTTTATGTAGCACTTGACTTCCTTCGTCTGACTGTCAAACGTGATCGCTATATGCGTCCATTCCCCTGCGTAATCATAAACCGATACGCCGGTGAATTCCCATTTGTATTCGAGCCCGAAGGAGTCAATGAGATAAATACGCGGGATTCCGTTTTCACCAATCTCATAGTTGAGGGCGTCGCGTCCTTTGGAGATGAAGTTACCAAGCAGAACACCGCCCGACTGTGTTTTGCTCACATCCGCCGGGAAATAGAAGCTTGCTTCAAACGTTTCGGGCATTTTTGTGTATGTTTTTTCACTTTTGTAATATTTATCTTCCGGGAATGCGGCACCATTGTTTTCGCTGTATAACGGATCGATCATATTGCGCTGTCCGTCCATCCCGTCGGATATGATCTCGGGATCTTTGCCGTTTACGGGAACGGTACGGTAGACCGCAAGGAGTCCCTCCGCATCTTTTTTTACCCCATTTCCGCAATCGGCGGCAATTTCATCGGCAGTTCTTGCATCGGAGAACACGGCAACGGATTTGAGCAAGCCTTTGAAATACTGTTCATTTCCGCCTCGCAAATCCCCACCGAGACACATCGGTGTGGTGTAGGAAAGCTCACTCACCGCATTTTCGATCGGTAAGATCTGTGCAGCCACTCCGTCCACGTAGCAGGTAACGCTCATAGCATTGATATCATACACGATCGACAAGTGTGTCCATTTTCCCGTATATACGCTGACGCCATCAAACGTGTAGTCGTGAGTCTTTGAACCATCCTTAAAATACAAGCGGGGATGACCGTTCTTTTGTATTGCAAAGTTCGAGCAAACCTTATCGCCCGAGTAATTGCCGAGGATAACTCCTCCGCGAACACTCTTATCCGTATCGGCCGCAAAGTACACTTCCGCCTCGTATGTATGCGGGAACGTACTCCACACATTTTCCGTTTTATATAACTTATCTATTTCAAATGACATTCCTTCTTCATCCGCCGCATAACTCGGTATAAAAACCGCGCATGAGAGGATCATAATAACCGCAAGGAGGGCGGTAACGATTTTCTTCATAATAAAAGCCTTTCTGTTTGCAGTATGCCGCTGCCGTATTTTACAAAATATAATTTGATTCATTTTTGCAAGAGACAGCGTCTGTTCTGCGTAAAATATTTGAGAACGCAAAAAAACACCGACTGTCCGTGAGTTCACATACAGTCGGTGAAAGGTACATTATTCAGCGTCTGCTTCTTCGGAAACAACTACTTCGTCTGCTTCTTCGCAGCAGCAGCAACCTTCTGCTTCTTCACAGCAGCAGATGGGTTCGAGGTCACATTCATCATCGAAGCATTCGTCGCAGCAGCAATCGCAATCGTCACAGCATTCGAAAGTAACGCGGAAATACTTCTTGAAGATTGTGTAAGCAACAGCAGCGAGTGCACCGAGGCTTACTACTGCACCAATAATGATAAACAGCACCTTTAAGGTTTCGGTTGTCTTCTTTTCGTTCATTGTGTATATCCTCCATTTAGAAAAAATTTAGATTTTCATCTTTGTACGGTAAGTATACCATAAATTTCTCCGCGAGTCAATTACCAAAAAGTTAACAGTTTATTAACTACGGAAAGTTTTTTATCCCATCACGTAGGATAGCCGAAAAACGCCTGCATTATTCATAAAAGCGTCCCACCGTGCGGTGAGAGATTTTTCTTTTTACGTTATTTTACGCATTCGCTTCATCAAGCACGACGTTGTCCGCACGAAGCATATCGCGGAGTCTATCAACGTCCAGCGTTCTCACGTCAGCGTTTTCCATAAGGGCAAGAGCCGCCGCCGTCCCTGCCGCCTGACCGATGCCCATACACGGCGGCATCACGCGGATCGCCCCCGCCGCTTCGCTTTCTGCGGAGATCGATCGTCCCGCAACAAGCAAATTTTCAAAATGCACAGGAACCATCGTACCGTACGGAATACCGTAACAGCGTCCCTCGGGAAGGGCAATATACTCGTTGCTGCGAGGACCGAAACGTCCGTGCACGTCCACCGAGTTTGCCGCAAGAAGAATGGAATCCTCCGGCACCTTGCACTCAAGCAGATCATCCACCGTCAGCGTTTTCAGACCGCAGATATGTCTTGTTTCGCGAATGCCGAGGGTATTGCCCGTCTGCAGAAGCTTGGCATTTTCACATCCCGGCACGTATTTTACCAAAAAGTCAAAAATTTGTTTAACCTGTTTTCTTCCTTCGATCTCGCCGCGGGTGAGGCTTTCCGATTTTGTACCGTCAATACCCATAATACGCGAGGTATTGATGCTGAATTCATCCGGATCGACGCCGCGGAACAATCCGATCGACACTCTGTCGAGATCCCAATCCCCTGCTTCGCGAGCCTTTTGTACCCACCAATGCAGAGAACGGTAGTTTACGCCGTCTTTTCGGTAAAAATTATCGCGGTTTTCGTAAATATCCGCGTCCACTCTCGCCGTATCCACGTTACCGATTCGGAAGAACATCGTTGCCGGCTGAATCCGACCGGCACCGTTGCCGAGCACACATTCCACCCCGGCAGCCGCCGCACAATCCGCATCTCCCGAGCAATCCACGACGTATTTCGCAGTAATGGCGCGCAGTCCTTCCTTGCAGGAGACGATCACGCGCTCGATCTTTTCGTTCTTCACCTCGGCATCCACGAAGGATGTGTGGTACATCACGCGTACGCCTGCTTCCCCGAGCATCTCGTCGGCAAGAAGCTTGAGTCCTTCCGCCTTGAACGGGGTCACGTGGATATGCCCCACCTGAATGTATGACGTAAACGCCGTTCCGGCATCGACCTCGGACGGATGGATCGCATCTCCCGCACGGACGAGGCGGTCAACGATCTCCTCAAACAGTCCGCGGATCCACATAATATTGCCGCCGCTGTCGTAGCAGGTCATAAAAGGTGCCACCTGTCCTGCCGTTGCCATACCGCCGCAGAACGCCTGCTGTTCGATCAAAAGAGTATCCGCTCCGTGACGGGCAGCAGAAAGCGCCGCGCAAAGTCCGGCAGGGCCTCCTCCGATAACCAGCACGTCGCAGGAAATATCCGATACGATCTCTTTTTGATATAAGTATTTTTCCATATTTTCACCCAATCTTTATTTTACAGTAGTATTCGTAAGGTTTCCGTTCTCAGCCGTTTGTTTTGCCCTTTAGCTGCGACAGGATGATACCGCAGAAGATCAGCGCACATCCGAAATACGCGGGAGTGGTCATTCTTTCACCGAGGATCAGCGCACCGCCGATCGCGGAAAACACCGATTCCGTGGATAAAATGATCGATGCGGACGTCGGTTCGGAATATTTCTGTCCGAGTACCTGACAAGTGTACGCCACGCCCGTTGACATCACACCGCAGTAGAGCACGGGAATCGCCGCCGCGCCGAGAGAAACGAAGGACACGTCCTCAAATATAAAGGCACACACGAGATTGAGGACCGTCGCTGTGGCAAATTGCGTCATCGAAAAGCGCAGAGAATACATCTGCTCTCCAAAACGGTCGATCACGAGGATATGGAGCGCGAACACAATGGCACACCCCACGAGCACGAGATCCCCCATAGTCAGCGTGAAGCTTTCTCCCGTATTACAGATCAGAAACAGACCGACCACACCAAAGATCGCGCCGATCCACGTCTTCAGCGAGGTTTTCTTTTTCAAAAACACCCCAATGATCGGCACAAGGATCATATAAAGTCCTGTGATGAATCCCGATTTTCCTGCAGAATCCGTCATCTGTATGCCAAGCTGCTGCAGATACGATGCCAGAAACAGCAGACATCCCGCCGCAAGTCCCACGGTAAACGTCGTCTTGTGCATCGCTTTGTCGTACGCGTTTTTTTCAAACAGCAAAATCACGGGAATGAGGGACAGCGTACCGATCAAAAAGCGGGATCCGTTAAAGAAAAACGGCCCCAGATGATCCGCGCCCAATCTTTGTGCCACGAAGGCAAATCCCCACACGACTGCCGCCGTCACCAGAAACACGATGCCGCGCGGAGAATTTTTCTTTTGTTCCATATGTACTACCTTTTCTCTGTTTTATTTTTATCCGTTTGATGAATAAACTTTATCATAACTTTTTTATTATACCATTTTCTCCCGATGCCGTCAAGTTCCCCGTCCAACAAAACGTCAGCTTTGCAAACACGAAGTCAAAATTATACATTTCTTGTAGACACACGGCGAAAACTGTGGTATAATTACTGTGGTATAATTAAAGTAATAAGTTGTTTAGAAACGGAGATTCACTATGGCAGTCCGACCGACGAAGCGTATCTCAGAGGCGATATCCGGCATCACCGCCGCGATCGAGCATATTTTTTCCTGCGGCAGTTTTCATCTGCGCGAATTTATTCTTCCCGTGGAACGGGGCGCCCAGCTCTCGATGACGGGGGATATCGTTGCCTACGGAAACAGCGGCTCCTTCCGCGAAGACGGCTACGGCCTTTGTGATGCGTTAAGAGAGTCTCCCGCGCTCGCGAAGGTTTCCGATGCGGAGCTGTCACGCTACGTTGAGCGAAAACGCTTCCTCCTGCTGCTTGGGGAATGTGACCGCAGTGCCGCGATTCTGGCTGCTGCCGCGGAAATGGTTCGCCGTGGAATCTCAAAGATCGTGATCGTTACCGACACCACCGAAGAAAAAAACGAACTGACACGCACTCTCCTCTCCACCCGTACGGGACTTTCGGGAATCGGCGTCACCGAATACCGCGTGGACCGCTACGACGTGGATCGCTATAAAATTTCCGCATCCGTGTACGGATTTTTGACCTCGTACAGTCCCGAGATCCTTGTGATCGGCCGCGACTCCTTCTCCCGTGTCAACAATATTCTCAACCGTTCCCTCGGCGACGACTCCCCGTCCATGCTCATCTCCAGAGCCACCCCCGTCGTGATCACGTCGAGTGAAACCGTTGATGCCGGCCGCACTCTTGCCAAAAACGCTGCTATTTTCCACCCCATCGCCACGTTTATTTTTGCCGGGGAAGTGAAGCGCCTTCGTGATGCCGTCATCTACCGTCCCGCCAATCTCGCCGTCCCGGAAACCGCCGTTCGCCACGATGAGGCGGAACAACTGCGCTTTTAACCCTCAATCGAACGAAAAAATAAAAATATTTCATAAATTTCTTCCAAAGGACTTGACAAACGGCGCAAGATATAGTATAATCTCAATTGTCCAAACAACGGCGCTATAGCCAAGTGGTAAGGCACGGGTCTGCAAAACCCTTATCCCCCGGTTCAAATCCGGGTGGCGCCTTTAGAAAAACTCCAACTTGTTTAACAAGTTGGAGTTTTTCAGTTATATTCACCTGCGGCGAGTTATATTGCTTCGCAGTGATATTCGGCTATTGCCGAGTGGTATTCGCTTCGCGAGTTTGGGCGGCGAATATAATATCACTGTGAGCGCAGCGAACAATATCACTATCGCTTGCGATAATATCACGCTGACGAAGTCAGCATATCACTTAACAAATAATTTTCAAATATTGATCTTGCCTTTTCCCTTCCTTTCGGTATCATGGTGTTACCAAACCGAAAGGAGTTTTTTGCAAAAATAACTTTACTTTCGTAAATTTATATTGACAAACAAAGATTTTTTTGTTATAATGACTACAGAAAGGAAGGTGTTGTTATGTATATTTATTATTCAAATCTATGGAAACTGTTAGCGGAAAAAGGGCTTTCGAAGTCCGATTTAATGGAAATCACGGGGCTCAGCTCCCGCATTATTGCCAAGCTCGCCAAAAACGAGACCGTAACCACCGATACGATTGCCAAAATATGTACAGCGCTTTCCTGCGACGTTGGAGATATTATGCAGTGCTCAAGCGAAAGCAAACTCTCTCTTTACAATGCTTTTCGCACACTTGGCAAGGTGGTAGAAGAAAACGATAATTATAAAATGACGGTATTTGAATGGAACGGTCAAAAATACGCGATTTATGTAAGCAAAAATTCGGCGACTAAGGCAACTCGTATTTATTGTGAAGCGGACAACACCATATATTGGGAGCAATATTATACAATGGGAGGTATTTGTACACCGTCTATTGTGAAAAGTGTTCTTTTAAGACCGGAGCGCACGAAAGACGTAATTTCGCTTGTAGTTATCAAGGGCAAGCCCGGTATTATCGCGGGGCTTGATGAAGGAATTTGGGTATCTGCCAAAAAGAGAAGATTGAGTAACGACAAAGAGATTTTCGTGATGTCGGAAGCAATTTTTAAGCTTTTTTCTCCCGAAATATAAGGCATCTTTTTTGTCAACACGAGCCAAAGCCGTCCGGGAGCTCGCTCACAAGCGGCTGGGCGTGCGAATTCTCGCCGTAGGGGAGATTCCTGGAAATGGGCTGAAAATTATACCTTCAAAAGTACTGCCTCACCTGCACCGAGCTCGACGGTAATATCACAGTCGTCAACGGCAATGAATCTGTCGTCGGAGAGAATGGACAGCGGTTTGTTTGCATGGATGGTAAAGGTGTTATCGCTGATAAAGTCGCGGTTGACAAGGTAGATCGAGCCATCTTCGAAGAAGCCAATGACACCATTCTCACCGTCAATGGCAGAAATCGCGCCGTAGCATTCAAATTTCTTTGCACCCTTCTCCGGTACGCCGATGTGGAAGACAGCCTCGGAGGTGGTGTTGAAGAGGCGGCGGCCTGCGGGAAAAATCGCCGCATTGATTTCCCGGACGTCATACCAATGTTGCATCTTTTTGCCTTCGGTATCGCACATGGCATTGGTCCACTGCCAATAATCGTCGCGAGAGGGCTCCCAATACGTGAAGTACGAAATGCGCTTCATGCCGTATGCTAGGCACATATTGACTTCCCAATACAGCTCACCGAGGTCAGATTGCGGTACGGACCATGCTCGGTCAGAAGAACGATGAGCATCTGGTCGATGTTATACTTGAGTGCAACAGAACGGAAGTCCTCAATGTTTTCAAAGAAGCCGCCGCGGTTTTTGGTTGTTTCCGAGGAAAGGCGGATCAGACGCTCGCGCTCGGCAACTTCCATGTCGAGGATCTCGTTGCGATTCTGACGGCCGAGGAAGTGATAGTGGTCATAGGAGAGCAGGTGCGGACGGACAATGTTGACAAAGGCTTCCAGATGGGAAATATAGTCGGGATTGCCCAGTTGCTCGGGGGATGCATAGTTGGGGAACAGGTTGATGACGGTCTCCATGTCGGGGGAGTAGCGGCGGAATGCATTGACGATCGCACCGAGAATCGGGAACTTTTTTGCATTCGGCTCGTCCACGATGTCCCAGCCGATGATGTTGTCAAATTCTGCGTAATCGGCGACGACTTCCTTTGCCATGGCATCTGCACCGGCGATGTCATCCGCGCCGTAGATACGGTGGATACGCGGATCGGAGACGATGGCGCGCAGACCGAAGCGGCGAAGGATCGGAAGCGCCTGCTTGTTGGTTTCCGTTCCGTAGTGAAGCGGTACCAGGGTCATACCGCTTGCGGCGATCTCGGCAATGACGTCCTCTCGTACAACATAATTGGCAAACGGACCGTGGAAATAAGTAATGTCAAACTGTTTCATTTTAAACCTCCTTGGCGGTTTCTGAGGTATCTCATTATATCATGCAAGGGCGAGAATTACAAGTATCATTTTTGCATTTTCGAAAAAAGCACATTTGCAATGCAGATGGGCTTTTTTCAGTTGTATTCGTCTTGTGCCGAGTGATATTCGCTTCGCGAGTTTGGGAGGCGAATGCTTCATTGACAAAACTATGATTTTATGCTATACTGAATTCAGAAAGGCGGTATGTTTTATGAGAAAATTTATATTGGGAACTGATTGGTGGACGGATTGTGATGATGCTGTTGCCGTGCGGTTACTTACACGCGCGATCAAAGCGGGAGAAATACAAGTGCTTGGTATTGGAATTAATGCTTGTATGGAGTATTCCGTTGCATCGTTGAAGGCTTTTTTGTTAGCGGAAGGGATCGATAGCATTCCTATTGGTATCGATCAAAACGCTACCGATTTCGAAGGCATTCCGCTATATCAAAAGCATTTGGCAGAGCTTATGCCAAACGTAAAAAACTCGGATGCGGAGAATGCGGTACGGCTATACCGTCGGATACTTGCCGAAGCCGGTGAAAAGATTGAGATTATAGAAATTGGATTTTTGCAGGTCATTTCCGCAGTGTTACAAAGTAAAGCAGATGATATTTCTGCAAAAAGCGGAGCGGAGCTATTTGCGGAGAAGGTTAGCAAGGTATGGGTCATGGCAGGAAAATGGGACGCGGATGGAGAAAAGGAGCATAACTTTTGTAATAATATGCGTTCTCGTATAGCAGGTAAGGATTTTTGCGATCTGTGCCCCGTACCGGTTACATTTTTAGGCTGGGAAGTGGGATATGGCGTGATAACAGGAAATCATCTTGACACAGATGATTGTCTTTATACAGTTATGTGCGACCACGGATCAAGGTGCGGACGGCATTCGTGGGATCCGATGCTCGTTCTCTTGAGTTTAATCGGCGATGAAGAAAAAGCCGGCTATGAAACCGTGACGGGAACGGCGTCGGTGGATCCCGAAACAGGAAAGAATTATTTTGTCAGAGACGTCTCGGGAAAACACAAATTCGTGATAAAAAGGCACGAAAACCATTTTTACGAAGAGCAAATCAACCGTTTATTATAGGCATCTTTTTTGTCAACACGAGCCAAAAAAAGCACATTTGCAATAGGGTTGTATCCTAAAGGACAGTTCTTTAAAATACGGTATATCTCGAA
>JAZRNC010000291.1:0-2474 GCA_045647965.1 Eubacteriales bacterium
CAGTGACCAATGCGAAATGGATGCGTAGCCAAGCTGGGCAAGAAGCTTGATCACGCGGGCGTTCAGCGTGGAGGTGGAGTTGGACATTCCGTTAAAGTCGAGCGCGAAATTGTCGTTCTTTTTGCGGTGTACGAGTTTTTCTGTGCGGTGGAACGTATCGTCCTCGATGAGTTCTGCGGCTTCGCTGTACGTATCGACCATTTGACGGTACGAAGATCTCTTGGCGATGCCGACATCTTCACCCATTTTGTAGATCATAACGGCGCCGTTTCCGATGGATTCAGCAAGAACGAACAAACAAAGCGCGAGGGCGACGGATTTATCGAAAAACTGACTTCGTTCCATACGAATGACGGTAGGAAGGAGGATCGCAAGCATAATGAAGATCAGAATACCGGGCCAAACTGACAAAAAATCATCAAGGTGCTCATAATCGAATTTTGCAAGGATCAAAAGGAGTACGCACCACGCGACACACGTGATTTTTGCGGTTTTTTCGCTGATTTCCGACAGATGCTCCATGACTTCGGCAGCCATCAGAAGCATCAGTCCGACAAACATATAGGCAAAACGTGCATTCAGCCAGTTTGGACGCTGCATACCGTGCCATACGATATCGGCAACGTTGAAATTGAAGCTGAAAATAAGGATCCCCATCATAACGGTGTACGCTACCTTGCGTCTTTGGGGAATTGTGCGGATAAAGAAGTAGAGCGGGGACAGAATCAGTGCCAGAGTACCGCTATAAATAAACGGCATACCGCTCGGACTGATGGTGTCGTAAGAACCGAAGAACGTTTTCGTTATCAGATCGACAAATTCATACATCTGCTTCGGGGTCAGATCCGGCTTTGAAAAATCGAGTTTTCCAAACGTCAGGGAGTAGTAGATCGGCAGGATCAGGATAGCCGAAATGAGCACCGCCACGATCGACCAGACACCGATTTTCAGAAAAGTAGTGGCAAAATGGGCACGTTTGTCCTCGGGATTTCTCTCTTCGGGCGAGAGCATAAAATACCGTACGAAAAACCAGATCAGAATGAAAAGGCAGGTCATATATCCGATGTAGAAGTTCGATAAGATCGAATATACGAGCGCAAGAACGTACAGCTTGTATTTGCCGTGAATGATGAGCTCGTCCACTGCCAGAATCACGATGGGGAAGATGATCACGTTGTCCATCCACATCGTGTTGCTCTGCATAACGACGACGTAAGATGAGAGCGCGTAGAGTGTGGCGAAGATGAGACGATAGATGGGACGTAACGTGAATTTTTTCTGGAGAAGATAAGCGAATGTAAGTCCGCAGAACGCGGTTTTCAGTACAAGCATCAGATAAACGGCTTCGGTAATCATCTCTTTGGGGAACAGAAGCACGAGCAGGGAGAATGGACTTGACAGATAGTAGGCGAAAATTCCGAGAAATTCCCCGCCGAGTGCGCGATTGAAGGAATAGAGCAGCGAACCGCCATTTTTTAGGATATCCCGCAGTTCTTCAAAATAGTAGACGTACTGAGCGTTCAGGTCAAGAACGAGTACGGAACTTTTTCCCACGGGCCATACCTGGAACAGGCTGTACAGAAAAATCATAGATAAAAACGGCACGAAAAAAGAGAGGAGCAGGGTACGCGCGTTTTCGGAAAGGATACGCTTTTTGATTGGAGCATCGGAGAGTTCCGGTAAATCAAGATTCTTCATTGGACGTATGATGATGAATTTTTTTGATAGCCTTTTCCAGCTTTTCGCGCGGCATAACCATATCTCGTCCGCATCCGTCACAGACGATCCGGATATCGCTTCCGATTCGCATTACACGAAAAAGAGTCGCACCGCACGGGTGTTTTTTCTTCAGCTCAAGGGTATCACCGACTTCGATTTTCGGAATATTCATCAGAGCCTCCCTTAATAAATTTATGTTAAAATCATTATAGCATATTTGTAAAGTTTTGTAAAGAACTTTTGTTTGCCCGAAAATAAAAAGGGGGGAGAATATTGAACAGGGGAGTGAGAGTGACTTTTTCGTGGAAAAGTTCTTCTCGCTTCTATTCTTATTTTGCTGAAATGATACTATAGGTGAATATTTTTGAAACAAGCTCTAATTGAGTTTTTTCCCGAATCCTTTTTCAAAATCTTTCAAACTGGGCATAGAACGGAGTTTGTGCGAATTTGAAGAAAAACAACCTGTGGTTGGATTTTTTTATACATCTGAATGGTGGATTTTTATGCAGGTTTCTGGTATACTGTATACAACGGTACCGGAATTTTTATTTAAGTAAGGAGATTTTATATGACACCCACTATCGGTCAGACAATCAAAAAACTCCGCAAGGCAAATGGCTGGACGCAGGAGGAATTAGCTTCAAAACTCAATATTTCTGCACAATCCGTTTCGAAATGGGAAACCGATCTTTGTTCACCGGACATTTCTCAGATCGTTCCGTTGACCACATTGTTCGGTGTTTCTGCCGATGTAC
>JAZRNC010000292.1:0-16100 GCA_045647965.1 Eubacteriales bacterium
ACACGCAAACCCGCATTTCTCAGTAAATGCGGGTTCTTTTAAAAAAATCGGCTGAACACTCTTTACTTCAATTTACTTTTCCTTACAATCCTCGTTTTCTTGTTTATACGATTTGCCCTATTATTTTTATATCACCAAGAAAAAATTTCAACAATATTTAGTAAATAATTTTCTAACCTATTGCAACGACAGTTTTCGTGTGCTATAATTACTACAAACATAAATTTTTTATGAGAAAGGAACATATCTATGAAAATTCTTTTTCAAGGTGATAGCATTACCGATGCAGGTCGTGACAAATCTAATTACCACGATCTTGGCGGCGGCTATCCGAAATACGCAGCTGACCTCATAGCGAACAGACATCCCGGTACAGATTTCGAATTTATAAACCTCGGAATCAGCGGAAACCGTGCAGAAAATCTCCGTGAAAGATGGCAGGCAGATTGTATTGATCATCAGCCCGATCTCGTATCCATTCTGATCGGAGTAAACGATACATGGCATTTCTCCGAAAAGGAAGCATGGATGCCCAACGAATATTTTGAAGAATGCTATCGTGATATTCTGACACAGATCAAGGAAAAAACGAACGCAAAAATTCTGATTCTTGAACAGTTCCTTATCCCCACAACCAATAAAGACTTTTTCCGCGTTGACCTTGACCCGAAGATCCAGATCACGCGAAAGCTCGCTCGTGAATTCGCTGACGCTTTCATTCCGCTCGACGGTATTATCGCGTCCCACTGCATCGGCGAAGCCCCGACAGTATGGGCAGGCGACGGCGTTCATCCCTCCGGAGCTGGAGCTCGTCTCATCGCTCAGTATTACGCAGATGCATTTGATAAGATCTATCTGACACTGAAATAAAACAGGTAAAAACACACTGTTGCAAGTAATATTTTCGGGGGATGGGCTTTTTTCACAAAAGTCCATCCCCCGTGTCCCCTATTCAAAAAACTTTGAAAAAGGGGACGATAATAGATATGGTATATACAAACTAAATTACAGAAGACCTACCGATAAGTCGGCAGGTCTTCCTATACTTTTGGCCAAAAGCTCCTCTCTCACCTTAAAAAATTTTTTATAAAATGATGCAGATCAGCCCTTGACTTCCGTCATTTATAATTCTCGATAACGTTTCCCCGAATTTGATTCTGGCGTCGTTTGGCATATGATCGAGTTTGGCGTGAAGTCCGTCGTTCACAAGATCATAAAGGGATCTGCCGAACAGTTTCGATTGCCATATGCTTTTCGGGTCCCCTTCAAATTCCTGCATTAAGTAACGGATCATCTCCTCCGACTGCTGTTCTGTTCCGACGATCGGATGGATCTCCGTTTCGATTTTTGTTTTTATCATATGAATGGATGTAGCGGAAGCGCGAAGTTTCACCCCGTATCCCCCGGACTGTCGAATGATCTCCGGTTCTTCGAGAGTAAGATCTTCCGTATTTGGCATAACGATTCCGTAGCCGTTTTCGTTCGCGTTTTGTATGGCTTCACGGTATGTATCCATTTCCCGCTTTGCCTCCGACAAACCGCCAAGTGCACGCAGTAGTTCTTCCTGATTTTTCATCGGGATTCCCGTGATCTCCGAGATGATATCGTAGTACAAAGCATCGGGGAGAGTGACGCGGAGGGTAATCTTTCCGCACCCCGCTTCCACTTTCTCAATGGAAACCGTGGATTCTTCCTCATAGGTCCCGCATTGTCTCACCCCTTTTTCGATCCCCTCTCGCAGACAGGGAACAAATTTCTCGCGCACATCACGCAAGCGTTTCATCTCCGTCGAGGCGAGTTCCGCTGCCGTCGTGATCGCCCCTCTCAAACGATGCCCCGCAGGGAGGACCGACGTCCACGACGGAAGCAGAATATCCGCTTCCTTGGCCGGAAACTCTTCCAGAAGCATCGCAAGAATGTGCCAAATATCGTCTGCCGTAAGCTCCATGCAGTTGACAAGAGCCACTGGTGCGCGGTATTTTTCTTCAAGCTTCATCGCCAACCTTACCGCCTCGTCCGTTTCGGGATGCGCAGAGTTTAAAATAATTCCAAACGGTTTTCCAAGTTCACTAAGTTCGGTAGCTACCCTTTCCTCTACGCCAACGTAATGATCTCTCGGAAAATCTCCGATTGTGCCGTCCGTCGTTACGAGCATTCCGATCGTCGAATGTTCCGCAATCACCTTTCTCGTTCCGTATTCAGCCGCTTCCTCAAACGGAACTGCCTCTTTATGCCACGGTGTGTGAACCATTCTGGCACTTCCGTTTTCCGTACTTCCAAGAGCCTCGGGAATCATATACCCCACGCAGTCTACAAGTTTTACGCGCAGCTCCACTCCGTCAGCTAAGGAGATCTCCGTTCCTTCGTCGGGAATAAATTTCGGTTCGGTCGTCATCACAGTTTTTCCGCCCGCACTTTGAGGAAGTTCATCTCTCGCGCGTTCTTTGTCAAATTCATTTTTGATATTCGGAATTACGGCTGTTTCCATAAATTTTTTGATAAACGTGCTTTTTCCGCTTCTCACGGGTCCAACGACTCCTATGTATACGTCCCCCCGTGTTCTTTCCGCTATGTCTTGATAAATGGATGTATCCGTCAAACAAAAAACCTCCGCATACTTTAACAATGTAATCGTCTTACGTTGTTATAGAATATGCAGAGGTTTTTACTTTCATTCCATTTTTAGGAAAGAATCATACGGACTGTTCCCGAGAGAATCGGAATGAGAAGGGCAGGCAACATATTTCCGACCTTCACGACTTTTCCGAAAAACAGATTGAGTCCCACACCAAAAATGAGAACTGAACCGACAAGCGAAAGATCCGATATCATCGCATCCGTCAGAAAATCGCCGAGAGCTCCCGCAAACAGCGTGATCGCTCCTTGATAAAGCGCCAGCGGAATGGCAGAACATAACACACCCACTCCCAGAGTTGACGCAAAAATCATTGTGGAGATAAAATCCAGCACGGACTTTGAATAGAGCATCGACGGGTCGCCCTGCAGACCATCCCGCAAGGAACCGACGATCGCCATCGCCCCCACGCACACCACCAAAGTCGCCGTAACAAATCCGTCGGTAAAACGCGCGTCAGCACGGAATATCTTCCACTTTTTTATGGTGTCTCCGAGTTTTTCGAGATGATCCTCAATATGACAGAGTTCCCCTACGAGCGTACCGATCACGAGAGAGAGGATCATCATCATGATCCCGCTTGTCTGCAACGTACCGTCTTCCCCGATCACCAGCATTTCCTGCAGGGTGCATCCTATGCCGATAAAAATCACCGCAATCCCGAGCACCTTCATCAAAGAGTCGCGCATACTCTCCGACAGCCCTTTTTTGGCAAAAATACCAATCGCACTGCCAACAATAATGGCAGCCGTATTCACAATTGTACCGATTCCTATCATATCGTACTCCTAACGATTACCGAAACATAGAAATTTGATTCGTCTTCGACATTCCGCGGAACACACCGTTCTTTTCGAGGATCTCCATTACGCTTTTGGAAACCTTCGCGCGTCTTTGCAGTTCCTCAACCGAGAAAACTTCGCCCGATTTCATCGCGTTCATAATACTTTCCGCCGCGTTTTCACCAACGCCCGGAAGGGATGAGAAAGGCAGACGAATCTTCCCTCTCTCAGGCTGATATTTGCTTGCGTGGGAATGATAAATATCCACAGGAAGAAAATCATAGCCGCGCTGGAAATATTCGTTGACGAGCATCAGCGCGTCCGCTACGTCAACTTCCTTCTGTGATAACTCTTTTTTACGTTTGTTCAGATCAGTAAGAACAGTCTTTACGTGCTCTTTTCCCCCAAGAACGATCTCCCCATCAAATCCGTCGGGCGCCGCCGTAAAGTATGCACCGTAAAATTCTACGGGATAATAGATCTTATACCACATAAGACGTATCGCGTCAATGACGTAAGCCGCCGCATGTGCTTTCGGGAACATATAGCGAATCTTCTGTAGTGAATCGATGTACCACTGCGGCACACCGTGTTCACGCATCGCATTCTGCATATCGTCGGGAATGATGACACCCTTCTTATTCTTACGAACGAACTCCATAATCTTAAAGGACAAGCTCTTCTCGATGCCGTATTTATGGATCAGTGTCATCATAATGTCGTCACGACATCCGATAACGTCCGAAATCGTACAAGTCTTACTGTTGATAAGCTCTTCTGCGTTGCCGAGCCAACATCCCGTACCGTGTGTGAGCCCCGAAATCTGCAATAGGTCAGTAAAGTTCTTCGGCTGCGCCTTCATCAGAACCCCTCGGATAAACTGCGTTCCCATTTCAGGCAGTCCGAGCGTTGCGGTTTTCGAGTCGATCTGTTCGGGAGTTACCCCGATCGGTTCTGTAGAAGTAAAGCTCTTATACACAGCCGGATCGCTCATCGGCACGTCAAGAACGCTATAGCCGGAATACTCCTCAAGTCTCTTGTATTTCGTCGGAATATCGTGTCCGAGAATGTCGAGCTTCAAGATCGTATCATGGAGATATTTAAATTCGAAGTGCGTGGTGATAATATCGGAGTTCGGGTCATCCGCCGGATGCTGCACCGGGCAGAAATCGTACACGTCGTATTCCTGCGGTACAACGATAATGCCACCGGGATGCTGTCCGGTCGTTCTCTTTGTGCCGAGACATCCGTTGATGATTCGATCCATTTCCGCACGGCAGACCGAAATTCCCTTCGATTCCAGAAATTTCGCAGCAAAGCCATACGCCGTCTTATCGGCAAGAGTACCGATCGTTCCCGCTTTGAACGCTTTTCCCTCACCAAACAGCACTTCCGTAAATTTATGCGCATCTCCCTGAACGTCTCCGGAGAAGTTTAAGTCAATATCGGGCGTTTTATCTCCCTTAAAGCCAAGGAATGTCTCAAACGGAATATCGTGGCCATCTCTTTCAAGTTCAGCGTCACATTCGGGGCATTTCTTCGGCGGCAGGTCAAATCCCGAGCCGACTTCACCCGCCGTATAGAACAGCGTCCATTGGCAATTCGGGCAGCGATAATGCGGCGGCAGCGGATTAACCTTAGTAATTCCCGCCATCGTTGCGGCAAAGGAAGAACCAACCGAGCCTCTGGAACCTACCTGGTAGCCTTTGGATTCACTGTTTTCCACCAATTTTCTCGCAATGATATACATAATGGCAAAGCCGTTCTTGATAATGGAATCGAGTTCGCGCGCGAGTCTCTCTTCCACTACCTTTGGAAGCGGATTGCCGTATAAGCTTTTCGCAAGCTCCCAGCATTTGGTGGTGAGTTCTTCTTCCGCGCCCTCAATGTGAGGCGGATAGTTCCCCTCCGGAATGGGTCGAATGTGTTCGATCATATCCGCAATTTTATTCGGATTTTCAATAACGACTTCACGCGCCACATCTTCCCCAAGGTAGGAAAACTCCTCGAGCATTTCTTCAGTCGTTCGGAAATAGAGCTTTGTTTCTCTGTCCGCGTCTCTGAATCCAAGTCCCGTTAAAATAACTCGACGATAGATCTCATCTTCAGGATTTTTATAGTGAACGTCACACGTCGCGCAAACCGGTCTTCCCGCTTTTTTACCAAGCTCTACGATCCGTCGGTTGAAGTTTTTCAGCGCTTCTTCATCGGGCACTTTTCCGTCCGCGATCATAAACGAGTTGTTGGCTATCGGCTGAATTTCAAGATAATCGTAAAATCTCGCAATTTCAATGAGTTCGGACTCCGATTTTCCCGACATCATCGCCGAGAACAGCTCTCCTGCCTCACACGCTGAGCCGAGAATCAATCCCTCGCGCAGTTCTTCCAGCCTTGTACGCGGAATACGTGGATTTCTATAATAATATCGGAGGTAGGAATCCGACACAAGTCTGTATAGATTCTTTAATCCGACTTGATTTTTCACAAGAATGATCTGATGATACGGCTTCAGCTTATGTGGGTCTGCCTTTTCCGCCATCGCAAAATTCATTCGCGAAATATTCATAATGCCTTCTTCCATGAAGCGGTTTGCCATACACGTGAAGATTCCCGCAAGCATTTCCGCGTCGTCAGAGGCACGGTGATGGTTAAACTCGCCAAGACGGTAAAACTTTGCGAGTGTATCGAGTTTGTGATTCTTGAGATCGGGGTTCATATAGCGTGAAACCGCGACCGTATCCAAAAACGGATTATCAAAAGGCAAGCCGGAATCCTCAGCAGCCTGTCGGATAAATCCCGTATCAAACGAAGCATTGTGCGCAACAAGCATACGATCTCCGATAAATCGGAAGAAATCCACGAGAACGTCCTTGATCGGCGGTGCATCCTTGACCATTTCGTCCGTGATCCCCGTAAGCTGTATAATGTTTTCGGGAATCGGCACACCGGGATTAACAAAGGAGTTGAATTTTCCGAGAATCTCGCCCTTTTTCACAATAACCGCACCGATTTCAGTGATCTTGCAGGTAGCGGCAGAAAGCCCCGTTGTTTCGATATCGAATACAACGAATTCATCCTCAAATGTGATTTCGTCACCGTGGTACGCCGCGCGTGATGTATCATCCACGTAATACGCCTCCACACCGTAAATCACTTTGATCTCGTTATTCAATTTTTCAGCGGTCTCCATCGCCACGGGAAAACTCTGCAGGTTTCCGTGGTCCGTAATCGCGACGGCTTTGTGTCCCCATTTGTGCGCCGTCTTTACGATATCATCGGCCTTCGTGATGGCATCCATCTGAGACATATTCGTATGCAGATGAAGTTCCACTCTCTTCTCGTCGGACTTGTCCATACGCTTTTTTGTGGAAATCTTCATAACGCTTGTGTACTGCATATAGAGATCGTTATCAAAGGTGTCCCGCTTGATCGTCCCAAGAATCGCGTACGCACTTCCCGGCGAAAACATCGATTCCATCTCCGGAGCGTTTTCAAGATCCACCGTATTTTTTATGTAAATGGACGCATCGTTGTCCGTAGCAGCAATCGTGAACATAATTTTGTCGCCGCGCTTCGTTTCCTTTTGCTGTACGTCAAAGACTTCGCATAAAATCTGCACGTTTTTCTGCGGAACGGTTATCGCGCGAAGCGGTGTTACGTGATCGACCACAAACATTTCGCCATAGACAAGCTCCGCCGATGAGGTATCGAACGTCATTCTTCCGGACTCAATGATGCCGTTTTCTGAAATCTTCACGCTGTCACTTCCGCCAAACAAAGAACTCACGCGCGGAAGAGCCGGCTTTTCTTCGACGGGTGGAGCGGCGACTTCTTCGCTGTGCATTGAGGCTTCTCTCTCCAAACGCTCATGCTCCAAGAGTATTCCGCTTGACTCCACATTCAGTTTCTGAAGCTGTTCTGCCATAAACTGTGCATACTGCGCCTCTGCATCCCCACTTTGTTTGATCTGTACCCGATAGGTCAGTCCAAATTCACCGAAAATAATACCGGCGATCACATCCGAGGTTTTGGCAAGGTCGAGAAGCGTGATCCCACCCTTCAAAAAGGGAATCGAGATCGTTACCGTTTCTCCGGAAATCTCAATATCGTACGATTCGAAAAATCCGCGGAATACCACACCAATGCGTGCCGCCTCCGCAAACACTTCGCTCATATAATCACGGGAAAAGAGTTCACTTGGATAATGAGTCAAAATCCGCACGTATGACAATTCATACGCGTTTTTGATGAGTTCCTCAAGCGCGTAAATGTCGGATTTTTTATAGAGCTTCGGGAGTGTACACGACACTTCAGCGATTCTCTGTTCGCGGTTTATCTTCAGTTTTACATCCGTCGCATCACGAAAAATCTCATCCCCGACTACAGTTAGATCGGGGATAACTTTTTTAAACAGATCGTATAAGTTTCTCGTTTTATTTTCAGACATTTATTTTGTCACATCCTTCGTTTCGCAGATCGCACGGTTCGTTTCTTCTACCAAAACATCCACTGCCCTTGCTTCTTCCACTTTGAACTGCGGCTCGCCGTTTCTGAAAAACAGCACATATCCATCGCCGCCCGCAATTCCGAAATCGGCTTCGCGCGCTTCTCCGGGTCCGTTTACTGCGCATCCCATAACCGCTACTTTCAGTTTTTTTCCACGAGTGTCGAGTCCTCGAATGGCGTCTTTATATCTTCTTCCAATGCCGATCAGATCAATTTTTGTTCTGCCGCACGTCGGGCAGGAAATCACGTCAATCCCCCCACCAACGTTCAGTCCGAGAGAAGCGAGAATTTCACGGGCAGCATAAATTTCTTCTACGGGATCGGCGGTCAGCGAAACACGCACCGTATCCCCAATGCCGTCAAGAAGAAGCGCGCCAATTCCAATCGCATTCTTTACCGTACCGGAAAACGCGTCTCCGGCCTCTGTCACACCGAGGTGCAGCGGGTACTCCGAATTCTTTGCCACGATGCGCGCAGCTCTCGTCATTTCGTAAATATCGGACGATTTGATGGAGATCACGATATCGGAAAATCCGCAATCCTCAAGGAGCTCGGCTTCCGAAAGCGCAGATTCTGCGAGAGCCTCCGCGGTAGGAGCACCGTATTTTTTCAGTAAATCTTTATGAAGAGAGCCCCCGTTTACTCCAATACGGATCGGAACGCCCGACGTTTTGCACGCCGCAGCAACCTCGTTGATCTTCCATTTTTCGCCGATGTTCCCGGGATTGATTCGTACTTTATTGACACCGCAGCGAATGGATTCCAGCGCAATACGGTAGTCAAAATGAATATCGGCAACAAGAGGACAAGAAATTCCCTGTTCTTTCGCAGCGGTAAAAAGAGCGGCGCACGCAGTATCGGGAACGGCAACACGCACGATATCGCATCCCGCCTGCGTCAGCTTTTTGATTTGTTCGATCGTTCCTGCAAAATCGGATGCGGGTTTATTCGTCATAGACTGTACGGAAATGGGTGCACCGCCTCCGATTGCTATGTCACCGACCATAATGCGTCGGGAATTTCTTCTCATAATTTCCATAATTCACCTAAAGTTAAAACAGAGTAATAATATCCTTAAACGTAACGACTACCATAAGAATCATTAAAAGTACCAACCCGGCAAAGTGAATATATCCTTCGACTTCTTTCTTGATGGGTTTTCCACGGACAAGTTCAATCACCAAAAACAACAGTCGTCCGCCATCCAGTGCCGGAAGGGGCAGTAAATTCATCACGCCAAGGTTCATCGTAATGATCACGGAGAGGAATAAAAGATCTCCCACCCCTTGTTTGGCAGCCTCCCCAAGTGCCTGCGTCACGCCGATCGGACCGGAAACGCTTTCCATACCATATCGTCCGCTAAGCAAATCAAACAGGGAGTCCCATATCATTTTTATCGTGGAAACAGAGCGGAAGAAGGAATGCTTCACAACGTTTCCAATTGTTTTATCTTCTGCAAAAAATTTAAAATGAACTTCTCCGTATGAAGTTCCGTTTTCGGTTGCTGTATGAAAAGCCACATCTTCCACGGTAATAACGTCTCCGTCTCTGAGAACGGTTACGTCAAGCGGAGATATGCCCTTTCGCATAATCTCATATACCGTTTCATTGGCGATATGCACCTTCGTGCCGTCAATTTCAAGAATCGTATCGCCAATCCTAAGACCACCACGTTCTTCTTCCTCAGTTGCCGCGCCTGTTTCATCGGCGAACACACCGATTGTGTTTGACGGAAGCGCTTTTTGTGTTCCAACGAGAATACTCATAACGAGGATTCCGATGAGTACATTCATCAAAGCGCCCGCAACCGTGATGAGGATTCTCTGCCACACCGGCTTTTTATAAAATGCATTCTCATCACCCGAAACTGTGTCTTCCCCTTCCATATTGACGTATCCGCCAATTGGGAGAGCGCGCAAAGAATAGGTAGTTTCGCTTTTTTGTGATTTTTTTGAGAATAATTTCGGTCCCATACCGATCGAAAACTCCAGAACGGTCACGCCAAAGAGTCGCGCAAAGAGAAAGTGACCGAGTTCGTGAATGAAGATCAAAAAGCCGAACAGGAGTATCGCAAGAAGAATTACCATTGGATTCGTAACAATCACACCTTTTTAAATGTATTTTCCAAGAATATCGCGGCACATTTCACGCGCCGTACGATCCGCCTCCATAATTTCCGCTTCCCCGATTTTATGGGATACAGGGTATTTTGACAGCGTTTCCATCACAACAGCGGAAATATCCGTGAATTTAATTTTCCCTGCCAGAAAAGCGTCTACCGCTTCTTCATCGGCAGCAATGAGTGCCGTGGGCATATCTCCGCCCAAGCGAATGGCTTCTCGCGCCGCATCAAGAAGCGGAAATGCGGTGGTGTCGGGTCTCTCAAATGTTAACTGAAACACGTCGGTCAGTGAAAAATTTGTGTCATTCACTTTATTGATATGAGGCGCACTCTGTGCATAACGAATACAATCCCGCATATCGGGACGTCCCATCTGTGCTAGAAGTGTACCATCATTATATTCCACCATAGAGTGAATTATACTTTGGCGGTGAATAACGACATCCACACGATCTTCGGGAATGCCAAAAAAACGTACCGCTTCGATGATTTCAAACCCTTTATTCATCAGCGTTGCAGAGTCAATTGTAATTTTTCGTCCCATTTTCCACGTGGGATGCGCAAGTGCTTCTGCCGCAGTGTACGTGCTCATTTCTTCGATGGTTTTTCCGAAAAACGGGCCGCCGGATGCGGTCAGGATCAGTTTTCTGACATCTTCTGTTCCGCTTCTGCCTTCCAGACAACGATAGATAGCACTGTGTTCGCTGTCAACCGGAATCATTTCTCCACCGGATTCTTTTAAAAGATCAAAAAGAATCTCTCCTGCGGCAATCACGGCTTCTTTATTTGCCATACCGATGCGTTTTCCGGATCTTGCCGCCGCCAAGGCGTACACAAGCCCGCGAAGTCCACCGACGGAATGGAAAATAATACCCGCTTCCGTATGCCGTATGGCATCGCAAATCTCATCGTCACGGCAAATGATCTCGATATTTTGCGAGTCTCCGCTATCTTTCAGCGTTTCCGCCAGACGTTTCGCCGCTGCTTCACTTGCCACGGCAGCAATCGCAGGGTGAAACTCCCGGATCTGAGCCGCAAGCAGATCGGTATTCTCCCCAGCCGTGAGCATATGTACTCTAAGTCCCTGTTCCCGAATCACGTCCATCGTCTGTGTTCCCACCGAACCGGTTGAACCGAGCACGTCAACGAGATTGCTGTTTTTTTCTATTGTTTTTGCACGAAGAGATATCATAATTTACCCCATCAATCCCAAAAGTCGAGTCATCATATACAGTACGGGGGCGGTAAGAAGTACGCTGTCAAAGCGATCGAGTACGCCTCCGTGTCCGGGGAAAATCCAACCATAATCCTTGATACCAAAACAGCGCTTCACCGCGGAAGCGGAAAGATCCCCGATCTGAGAGATTACGGAAATTACAGCACCGGAGATTGCCATCACTCCAAAAGGAAGGAACGCGGACTCCACAAAATACGATTTTACGATAAATGCGTACACAACAAAGGAAATCGCAGCGAAAATAATCCCGCCAATGCTTCCCTCCACCGTTTTTTTCGGAGAAATTTCGGGTATGAGCTTATGTTTTCCGAATAATCTTCCGCACAGATACGCAAAAATGTCACTGATCCACGGACCGATAAACACAAGCAAATACAAATATGCATTCATCTGTCGGATCAGCACAATGGAAGTAAACGCCACCGTATTATAGAAAATCATCATAAATGCAGACGATGAATTCGAAAACTCAATGCTTCCCCGTGAAAAAACGTTCACTGCAAGGATCACAATGAGATAGATCATACAAATGGACAGGATGGCTGTATCAATTTTTTCTTTCTGAATCATCCAAGGTAAACACGGCAGGAAGAATCCGAACACATACGATGGGATGCAGATGGCAACCGCCTTTGACATTCCGACACAGCCAAGCATTTCATACACCGAAGCGAACGAAAGAATCGCCATCGCAAGCGGAAACACAACCGTATCGGAGAAAATGCATATCGGAATAAATATCAGTATTAAGCATAGTGAGGTAATGGTTCTTTTAAGCATAACTGAGGATTCCTTCCCGTATTTTTACTTTGATTCGGATTTATCAAGCCCGCCCCATCGGCGAGATCTTCCCGCAAAACTGCGGATTGCCTCATCCACATCGTCCGTCGAGTAATCCGGCCACATTTTTTCAGAAAAATAATATTCCGAATACGCACTTTGCCACAGAAGAAAATTTGAAATGCGTATTTCTTTTCCCGTACGAACGATCAAATCGGGTTCCGGACATCCTCTTGTGTATATCCGCGATGAAATATCCTCTTCTGTAATGTTGGTCACCCCATCACGAATCAGAGAATTGACGGCGTGAACGATTTCGGCTCTTCCGCCATAATTCAGCGCAATATTGAGCCGATATTCCCTACCTTTGGTTTCTGCCTCCAACGCCGAAGTACTTGATGCAATTTTTTCACCAAGTGCCGATGGATCGCCAATGAAACGGAATTCTATATCCTCCTCGTCCGCCGCTTCTTTGATATAATTCAAAAGGAGCGAAAAAATGGCTTCAACTTCACGACGAGGGCGATTGATATTTTCGGTAGAAAAAGCGTATACCGTACAGCATTCTACCCCGATTTTTTTGCAGTACCGAACAATTTTTTTGAAATTGGAAGCGCCTGCTCTATGCCCCGCTTCCCTCGGTAATCCACGGGACGTAGCCCAACGCCCGTTTCCATCCATAATAAATGCGATATGACGCAGCTTGGAGCCTTGCACCACGTCTTCTATCGGCATATTTGCAATCGTATCGTTCATATATCGTTTGATACATATATGCGCCCAGTATAGTGACAACTATTACCGGGCGCACTGTATTCAGATCTCCATAATTTCTTTTTCTTTAGCTGCTGTAATTGTCTCAATCTCTTTAATAAATTTATCGGTGAGATCCTGAATGATCTTATCGGACTGCTTCTGTTCGTCCTCTGTCATTTCGTTGTTCTTCTTCATTGCTTTGCTCTTGTCGTTCGCGTCACGTCTGATGTTACGAATCGTAACCTTAGCATCTTCGCTCATCTTAGCAATGTTCTTTTTGATTTCTTTTCTGCGTTCTTCTGTAAGCTGCGGGAAAATAAGACGAAGAACCTTACCATCGTTCTGAGGAGTAATACCAATATCGGATGCAAGAATTGCCTTTTCGATATTCTTAAGAGTGGATGCATCCCAAGGAGAGATCATAACTGTCTTGGGGTCCGCAACTTTTACTTCTGCCATCTGGCTTACTGCAGTGGGAGAACCGTAGTAGTCCACCGTAATCTTCGCGAGAACGGAGGTGTTCGCACGACCTGCACGGATAGTAGCGAGTGATTCCTTATATACAGAAATGGATTTTTGCATTTTGCCTTCATAATCTTTTGTGTCGAGTTTCATTGTAACATCTCCTTTAATCAATAAAAAATTAATATAATTCAGATTCTGTATTGGCGTCGTGGGTAACGAGAGTTCCGATTTCTTCTCCCATAACAGCTTTTATAATATTTCTCGGATCGGCAAGAGCAAACACGTACATATTGATTTTCTGTTCTTTTGCCAGAGCTGACGCCGAAACGTCGGTTGCCTTCAGATTCTTTTTAATGCATTCGTCGTAAGAAATTACCTTGTACTTCGGAACGTCAGGACGGATATTTCCTTCTGCATCACGAGGATTTTCGGTATAAATACCGTCGATATTTTTTGCCATCAGAATAACATCGGCGCTGATCTCCGCACCGCGAACAACGACTGCCGTATCGGTTGTCACAAACGGAACACCGATTCCCGCTCCGAAAATAACAACCATTCCATCCTCAAGATGAGCCACCGCTTTTCGGAAATCATAATGTTCAGCAAATCCGTTCATCGGAATGGGAGACATCACCGTTACTTTACAGCCCTGCTTTTCGATCGCATCTTCCAGTCTCAGACAGTTTATCATCGTGGCAAGCATACCCATATGGTCAGCTCGCGCACGGTTGACACCCTCACCGAGGGCACCGCGCCATATATTGCCGGCACCGATAACGACGCCGACCTGAATGCCATTTTCGGTTAATTCACGGATAATTTCCGCAATTTCGGTAATTTTCTCCGTATCAAAAATTTCTTCGCTTTCCCCGTCCGCCGATTTTTTGGCAATCGCCTCGCCGGAAAGTTTTAGAAGAACTCTTTTATATTTCACCTTAAAACCACTCATATTTTTCCTCCGAGTGAGTTACTGATATAAATTATACGTCAATTTGCTTTATCTATGTTGGATTTGTTTGATCCAAACACGGATAAGCATTATTTTCTTTCTATATCATATCATATTCAGCGTGAATTGTCAATAAGAGGATGAAACAAACCTAAATTGTATTTCATAGAAAAAGAGCGGCATTACTGCCGCGCTGTGATTTTTTACGCTTTTCCTGTGAGCTGAGCAATTTCTTCTGCGAAATTGTCTTCTCTCTTTTCAAGGCCTTCGCCCTTTTCGAAGAGAACGAAGCTTGCAATCTTGATGTCGCCGCCAAGTTCTTTTGCAGTCTGTTCAACATACTTACCAACGGACATGCTGTCTTCCTTAACGTAAGCCTGTTCTGTGAGACAAACTCTTTCGTAGAACTTGCCGATTCTACCGTCAACCATCTTCTGGATAATCTGGTCGGGTTTGTTAGCCATCTTTTCGTCGTTCTTGATCTGAGCGAAGAGGATTTCCTTTTCTTCCTGAACTGCAGATTCCGGAACTTCTTCCTTGCATACGTATGTCGGAGGAGTACCTGCTGCGATCTGGAGACAAATGTTCTTCGCGAATTCAGCAAAGCCGTCCTTTGCTGCTACGTCAGCTGCTGTGTCGAACTTAACGATAACACCTGCCATACCGCCACCGTGGATGTATGTGGAAGTAATACCTTCAACAATAATGAAGCGGCGGATGTTCATGTTTTCACCGATTGTGAAAATCATATCCTTAAGCTTTGCTTCAACGGTATCGAAATCAGCGTCATAACGCATTGCCTTGAGAGCTTCAACGTCAGCGGGCTTTTCTGTTACGATAACCTTAAGAATGCCCTTAACGAACGCCTTGAATGTTTCGTTCTTAGCAACGAAGTCTGTTTCAGCGTTAACTTCGATCATTGCTGCAACGTCGCCTTCAACGAGAATATCTACAACGCCCTCTGCTGCAATTCTGCCTGCTTTTTTGTCAGCCTTGCTGAGACCCTTTTCACGGAGAAGCTTAATTGCTTCATCTACATCGCCATTGGATTCAACAAGTGCCTTTTTGCAGTCCATCATACCTGCACCGGTCTTGCTTCTGAGGTCGTTAACCATTTTTGCTGTAATAGCTGCCATATCAGTAAACTCCTTTTATACAATCTTATTTTTAAAGAGGAACGTAATTATGCGTTTTCTTCTGCAGCGTCTGCTTCAGTAGCGTCTGTGAGCTGTTCGCCCTGCTTGCCTTCAAGAACAGCATCTGCAATTACAGAAGTGATAAGACGAATACCGCGGATAGCGTCGTCGTTTGCGGGAATGATGTAATCTGCATCATCGGGGTCGCAGTTTGTGTCAACGATTGCAACAACCGGAATACCGAGTTTCTTGCATTCGAGAACAGCATTGTGTTCCTTCTTGGGGTCTACGATGAACACAGCGGACGGAAGTCCCTTCATGTTCTTGATACCGCCAAGGTTCTTTTCAAGATTGAAGATTTCCTTCTGGAGTGTAGCAACTTCCTTCTTCGGGAGCATATCGAATGTGCCGTCTTCCTGCATCTTTTCAAGAGAACGAAGTCTTTCGATGGATGTACGGATTGTCTTGTAGTTGGTGAGCATACCGCCGAGCCATCTAACGTTTACGTAGTACATACCGCAGCGTTCTGCTTCTTCACGGATAGTATCGGAAGCCTGCTTCTTTGTACCAACGAAAAGAACGGTACCGTCTTCTTCAACCAGCTTACGAACGAACATATACGCTTCTTCGAACTTCTTGATTGTCTTCTGAAGGTCGATGATGTATACGCCGCTTCTTTCTGTGAAGATGTATTCTGCCATCTTCGGGTTCCAACGTCTTGTGTGGTGA
>JAZRNC010000293.1:0-6384 GCA_045647965.1 Eubacteriales bacterium
ATAGGAACTTCAACAAGACCTGTGTTTGTGATCTTACCGCCGAGAGCAAATACCTTTGTACCCTTAGACTTCTCTGTACCCATTGATGCGAACCAATCAGCACCCTTGAGAATGATCTGGGGGATATTTGCGTATGTTTCAACGTTGTTTACGATGGTAGGCTGACCCCACAGACCCTTAACTGCCGGGAACGGCGGACGAGGACGGGGTTCACCGCGATTACCTTCGATGGATGTAATGAGAGCTGTTTCTTCACCGCATACGAATGCACCTGCACCGAGACGGATATGAATATCGAAATTAAAGTCAGAACCGAAAATGTTCTTACCAAGGAGACCGTATTCACGAGCCTCATCGATCGCCATCTGAAGTCTCTTAACAGCGATCGGATATTCCGCACGAACGTATACCCAACCTTCGTCAGCGCCAATCGCGTAACCTGCGATAGCCATTGCTTCGATAACTGCGTGCGGGTCACCTTCAAGAACGGAACGGTCCATGAATGCACCCGGGTCACCTTCGTCTGCGTTACATACTACGTATTTCTTGTCGGAAACGGAAGCCTTAGCGAACATCCATTTACGACCTGTCGGGAATCCACCGCCTCCACGACCACGGATACCGGAGTCGAGAATGCACTTGATAACATCATCGGGAGTCATTTCCTTCAGAACTTTTGCAAGAGCGAAGTAACCGTCCATTGCGATGTATTCGTCGATGCTTTCCGGGTTAATAACACCGCAGTTACGGAGAGCAACTCTCTTCTGCTTCTTGTAGAATACCGTATCGTTAAGAGAAGGAACGGTATCTTCTTCTACCTGAGCATCACCGGTATCGTTATAAACGAGACGTTCTACGACACGGCCCTTGAGAAGATGTTCTTCAACGATCTCAGCTACGTCATCGGGAGTAACCTGGCTGTAGAAGGTTCCTTCCGGATAAATAATCATAATCGGGCCGAGAGCGCAGAGACCGAAACAACCGGTCTGAACGATTTTTACTTCCTCTTCGAGCCCTTTTACTTTGAGCTCGTCGGCAAGTTTTTCAATGATTGTACGGCTACCGGATGAGGTACATCCTGTACCGCCGCATACCAGTACGTGTGAGCGAATCATAAGTATATATTCCTCCTAAAGTTAAATCTTAACAGAGCCGATCGTGTATTCAACAACGGTCTTTCCGCCTTTAATGTGCTTTTCAACGATTTCTTTAGCACGGGCAGCATCCATCTTTACGTATGTTACTTTCTCTTTGCCTTTCTCGTAAACTTCAACAACGGGTTCATACTGGCATACGCCGATGCATCCGGTCTGGGTAACGGTTACTTTGTCAGTAAGTCCGGCTTCAGAGATTGCTTCAACAAATGCATTAAGAACAGGGCGTGCACCTGCAGCGATACCGCAAGTTGCCATACCTACTACAATACGGACATCTCCGTTAGAGGTACGCAAAGACACCTTGTCCTGCATTTTGTTTTTAATGGCCATGAGTTCCTCAAGTGACTTCATAATGGTATTCCTTTCTCGTTTTAGTATATTTTTTTGTTTTGACAAAATTAAGTGGGTATCAACTCGGCGTATTGTTCGGCAAGATTTTCGCCGATCCAACCGAGTATTTCCGGTTCTGCGAGGGAGATATCTCCCAGTATCGCGCGCAGTTCTTCGCAGGAAAGGCTGACCTCTCCACTCGGAAGTATGTGACGATACGTGAAATTCACCATCGGAGAACCTTGAATCAACGTTTTGATGGTTTCGACGATATCTCCGAGCGGAATAAAATCGATATGATTTTTTCCGAACTTTGCTTCAATCGTCGTTCCGTGATCCATGCTTACTTTTTCCGACACGGAGGTCACGTTCACATGTCCTCCTGTCATTTCGGCAAGCATCGTAAGGAATGGTACGCCGAGCCCAACCTTTCGGGTGGTACGCGTTGTAAAGAACGGATCCACCAGGCGCTTTACCTGCTCTTCCGTCATTCCGCATCCGTTATCCGTAACTGTAAACCACAGCCACTCTTCATCTTCTCTGAGCGTAATTCCGATTTCACTCGCTCCCGCTTTCACGGAATTCATCGTTATATCGAGCACGTAGAGTGATAATTCATCCATTCTCCCAGCTCCTCTCAACGTTTTTTTGCAAGTAATCAATCAGTCGGTTACGCACGAGATCCGACGAATACGGCTCATCGTCAAGCATCACGGAAAACGATGCTTCTGCCATATCCCACAGATAATGTGCATCGGAAGAAACAGCTTTTGACAGAGAGTGCAAAATCGGATATTTCCCGAGGTATTCCTCCGCCGAATCTGCGTCGTTCAGCTCGTAAGCGGTAAACGCCGGTTCATCCGGAAACGTACCGAGTATGGCAACAATTCCGTTTGATTGTCTGTCAATGTGAGCCGGGTAGCAAACCCCGCCGCGTTTTTTCACTTCTTCGAAAGCCTGCTCCACCGACAGATCCACGGCATTGATGAGAAGATTCTTCTCTTCTCCGCACACGGCGTCATTCTCATCCATAATATACTGATGACCGAAAATATCGGGATCGTTCGGAAATTCCACCCGAAGGGAATCCACAAACGAATCGAACGCCATCGCATCTTCCAGGCTTCGGAACAAGCAGATCACGTGGATATCTTCCGATGTGGTCAGTTCCATACCCGGAATCGGGATAATTCCGTTTGAACGCGCGTGCTTGAAGAAAGCCGGGCAGTTCTTTGCGGAATTATGGTCAGTGAGAGCCACGATACCAAGACCGTTTATCGCCGCCATACCGGCAATATTAGCGGGTGTCATGTCGTCATCCGCGCAAGGTGACAAGCAGGAATGAACGTGCAGATCGCAGAAATAATCGTTCATAACGCACTCTTTAACGTTTCGTGTACGGCAACACACAACTCGCTCACCGTTTTATCGGAAGAAAGAACGGTAATGTTGTTGTTCTGCGCGGCACTCAGCGCGTCAGGTATCAGTTCCACGCCCTCAGCCAGAATCACGGCTGCCGTTTCGGTTAAGCTGGCAACGGCAATTACGTTGGTATTTGACATAATAGTGATCCAAATGTTTCCGGCGTCAATTCTGCTCATCGCACGACTGAGAAGATCTCCGGCATATACGCCGTCAAACTCCGTATCTGTCGATCCGCACACGGATTTTAATTCAAGAATCTTACAAAGATCTGAAACTTTCATGCCACCCTCCACACTTAGAATCCTATCGTCATTTTCTTATTCTTCGTCCTTATTTTTCACCGGCGAATTTCTATGAGCAAGTTTATCAAGGATGGATTTATCCTTGTGCTGCTCAAGATATTCGTGGAACAGCATTCGCATAATGACAGTGCATTCGTCCGCGGTCGTCTCACCCTTGACGATATCCTCAGCAAACGCCATACAAGTCGGCGCTCCGCAAGAGCCACAGTCAATTCTCGGAAGACTTTCCGTAATCGATTCGATTTCACTCATCATTTTACGAGCGGTTTTCCGGTCTTCGGACAGAAGATTATAAGGGTTATATTCAATCGTATTTTCGTTAAAGAATTTATCCGGTATCCATTCACTCGCCGGTCGGTTCGGCGATACGGGGAGATACCGTTTCAGGTTTTTCAGTCTCGCCTGTGCTATATACGGATTGGCAACTGTCATTGCGCCGCCGACACATCCGCCGTCACACGCATTCAGTTCCACGAAATTCACACCGGTGATATCGGAATTTTCAATCTGATCGAGAACTCGCATACAGTTTTCAATTCCATCCGCCGCGAGGTACCGTTCGTTGAAAATTGCGCTGGATTCACCACCCGTCGTAGCCCAACCGATACCGATGATACCGGATTCTGTTACTTCGCTTGGCTCTTCCCCACGTTTTTTCATCACGTCAAGAAGCGCAAAATACACTTCACTGACCGATACCGTTGCGTTTATGTAGTTTCTATCTCCGGCAAAATCGTTTTTTACGTAACTAACTTTAGCGGGACAAGGAGAAATGAATATGATACCGATATCTTCATCTTTCAGCTCGGGGTGTTTTTCCTTCGCCATCTCTCTTGCCAGACAAGCGGCAATATCGACGGGTGGGAGAATCGGCATCACGTTTTCACAAAGGAACGGGTAGTTCATACTTATGATACGTGTTATTGCCGGACACGCAGAGCTTATGATGGGCTTTTTCACATCACTTCTCTTTACATATAACCTTGTGTATGCTGACACAAGTTCCGCTGCGCACGCAACCTCGAATACGTCGTCGAATCCAAGATCGAGTAATCCCCGAATGATGTATCCGATGTTATCCATATTCTGAAATTGTCCGTAAAGCGACGGAGCCGGAAGCGCGACCGTATATTTGTAATTCTTAATACACGACAAATCGTCGTGCGTAGCTTTTTTGGCTTTATGGGGACATACTCTGATGCATTCACCGCAGTCGATACACCTCTGTGAACTGATCACTGCATGCCCATTCCTGATACGGATCGCTTCCGTGGGGCACCTTTTCAAGCAAGTCGTACACCCCGTACACTTATCCACATCAAGAGAAACCGAATGCTGATAAATCGTCTTCATAAAATCCTCAAATTACTAATGTAGCAAGTCCACGTGCAGATCAAAGACTCACTTTCATCGTTATGGTCGTGCCTTCTCCGACTCTTGTATCAATCTGCATAGAGTCGGAATATTTTTTCATATTTGGCAAACCCATCCCGGCACCAAATCCGAGAGCTCGGATATGATCGCGTGCCGTTGAGAAGCCTTCCTGCAGGGCAAGCTCCACATTGGGTATCCCCGGTCCGTGGTCACTGAGAATGATCACAATCTCATCCTCGTACACTTCCACGTCGGCCATACCACCGTTTGCGTGAATGACCATATTGATCTCCCCTTCGTACATCGCAATGGAAACCTTGCGAATCACGTCAGGAGAAAAACCGAGCTGCCTAAGTTTTTTCTTTACGACTACCGATGCTTCACCGGCAGAGGCAAAATTCTCACCGTCCACATCAAAATGGAATCGAATGGGTTCAGACATTGTCTTCTCCCTTCGGATTACCGAGTCCCGCAACATACAGTCTTCCGCATGCTTCAAACGCACGCAGTTCAGATCGCATTACAACGATACCGCATTCCTTTGCGAGTTCGATTATCTCTTCAGTAGGAGTTTTACTTCTCACGAAGACCACACACACCATATCCATCATATTGGCAGTGCGTATGACCTGTGAATTAAGAAGACCCGTAATGAGCACGCCCTGATCCTTTACATAGGCAAGCACGTCACTCATCATATCACTGCAGCACGCCGAAAACACTTCGTGATCGAGAGAATCTTCACCGCACAGCAATTCTGCACCGAGGAGTTCTTTTATATTACTGATTTTCATACTTGCTCCATTCTGCTGTCAACAGCATTGTTCTTTGTTGTCCGGTGAAAGATCAGTCTCTATATTTAGCAAGAATACCTTCAAGCATATTCGGTTCCAGTCTTCCGTATACGTCCTCACCAATTGTAAGAACAGGAGCAAGACCGCAAGCACCGATGCAACGAGTTGCATCAAGGCTGAACTTCAAGTCTTCGCTGATACCACCATTCTTAATGCCGAGGAGTTCTTCAAGCTTATCCATCAGCTTACCGGAGCCCTTAACGTAGCAAGCCGTTCCGAGACAAACAGCAACGGGATGAGCACCCTTCGGATTGAGAAGGAACTGAGAGTAGAACGTAGATACTCCGTACACTTCAGAGAACGGAATTTCAAGACCTAAACTGATTTCACGCTGAACTTCAATAGGAAGGTATCCATAGATATCCTGAGCCTTCTGAAGAACGGGCATCAGCGCACCTTCTTCATGCTTGTGTTCAGCGATTACTGCATCAAGAGCTGCCTTCTGTTCCGGCGTACCCTTGAAATCAACTGTTGTCATAGGTTTTTTCATTGAGCATAATCCTCCTGAATATATAGTGTTTTTTTATTTTTGGCAAAACTTAACGACGGCGTCCGCACACGATTCGAGGTAATCGTTTTCCATCAGTTCAATGACACCGCGGTCAATGAGAGCGGAAAGACGGCTGTCAATCGGCATTCTCGCGATAAGCGGGATATCGTATTCCGCACAAACAGCCTCTGCTTTGGACTCACCGAATACATGGAGTTCTTTACCGCAGTCGGGACATTTCACATACGACATATTCTCTACAAGTCCGATAACCGGAATATTCATAAGAGCTGCCATATTGACCGCCTTGCCGACGATCATAGAAACGAGATCCTGCGGAGTCGTTACGATGATGATACCGTCGAGCTTGATCGACTGGAATACGGTAAGGGGAACATCACCGGTTCCCGGGGGCATATCAATGAACATATAGTCCACATCGCCCCACACAA
>JAZRNC010000294.1:0-10128 GCA_045647965.1 Eubacteriales bacterium
CAATCGTTTCCTCCGTACTCGAAAATGACCGTTGTGTCGGTGGCGGGGGAAGTGAGTCGTTTCTGTACGAGCTCTTTACCCGTGGTGACAGTTGCTCCCATAATCGAGCAGTTTGTGACTTCGATACCGCTGTTTTGAAGCTGGGCAAGCCGTTTTCCGAATAGTTTGTGCCGTCCTGCTTCTGTGGAGTAATAGACACCGCGCATAATGGAATCACCGAATATAAGAATACGTTTCATATTTTCACCTTTTCTTTTTGCTTTTCTGCTCTTATTATATGCGTAGAGTGGAAAAGGGGCAACCCCTCACCCGTATAGTTCGCTCTACGATACTTACTCTACGTGAAATGGAATCTATTTTGGGTAGATTCTCTTCGTTATAGAGTAGAAAACGCAAATTCCACTATCCGTAGAGTGATTTTTAGGGGAAAAAGTTGATTTTTTAATACGATACAACACATAGAGAAAGGAAATTACACGATGAGTCGTGAGGATATTCTTGAAAATATCGCTGCAAATATAACAAGTCTCAGGCGGCGAGAGGGAATGACACAGGCTGCCCTTGCCGAAAAACTGGGATATTCGGATAAAAGTATTTCCAAATGGGAACGCGCAGACGGTACACCGGATATTGTTTGTCTCAAGCGTATTGCGGATCTGTTTGGCGTTTCGGTGGATTATCTTCTGCGCGAACACGGCGAGGACGAAATGCCACCGAGTGCAGAGACAGCAAAACCGGCGGAGAAAAACTACGTGGTCAACCGACAAGCAATTATTTGGTTGTCCGTTGCTGCCGTGTGGTTGGCGGCTCTTGCGGCGTACGTGATTCTTCACCTTTGTTCCGTGCCGTTCATTCTGCCGTTTGTGATCGCCCTTTTTGTGACGGCGCTTCTTTTTGTGATTTTTAATTCACTTTGGGGCAGACGCTCTCTTGTGTTTTGGACGGTCACTCTGCTTGTGTGGAGTATTCTATTCCTTGTTACCTATCTGTTTAGGGAACATCATTCGTGGCCGATTATGGTACTCGGATTACCGGCTACCGTTGTTGTGTTTCTCGCTTGCCGTATCAAAACCAAGAAAAACGATGAATAACTATACAAAAAATATCATTTTTATACAGTGAATATATTTTTTGTCAAATTGTGTTAAAAACCAAAAAAACTCTTGACAGCGCGTTTTTTGTGTGATATAATCTTGGCAGAATAAACGCAGGGGTGCTGAATGGCTGAGACGGTTTTAACCGAACCCTTTAACCTGATACGGATAATGCCGGCGTAGGGAGTGTGGAATATTCTGTGCCTTTCGGTGCGATTCCATTTATTTGATACGTTGATCCGTGGTGTGTTTATACCGCGGATTTTTTGTTTTTCAGGCGTTTTGTTCTAAATTTTAATTTTTTTAGGAGGCTTTATGCTCAGTAAAACAAAAAAATGGGATCTCTATGTAATGACCGAGGGCGCCTTAATGGTGGCGATGGCTACGGTACTCAGCCTTATTTCTGTGTACAAGGCTCCGTTTGGCGGGGAAGTGACACTTATTTCAATGGCACCGATTATTATTTTATCCATGCGGCGCGGTCTTGGTGCGGGACTGGCGGCGGGATTCGTTTATTCGGTGATCCAGCTTATTTTCGGCTTGTCAAATGTTGCCTGGGTGCCGGGATTTTTTGAAAAGTTCCTTTGCATCCTGCTTGATTATCTCGTGCCGTTCACACTGCTTGGAATTGGCGGAATCTTCCGCTTTGTCAGAATCTCAAAAAATCCGCGAACGAACTTAGTAATTTCCGCGTTTCTTGCTGCGCTTACCGTAACGCTGATTCGCTATTTATGCCATATTCTCTCGGGTGTGGTGGTGTGGTATGCGCTCGATCTTGAACGGTATGCCGACGACCCATCTCACATCGTCAATCGGTATTCGATGTGGATGTTCTCGGTCGTGTACAACGGGGCGTTTATGATACCGGAAATTGTGATGACGTGCATTGGTACACCACTCGTTGCGGGAATTCTTCCGGCAGCGAAGAAACGATAAGCATTTGGGGCGGAATCTTATGGAAAACACCGCCCCTTTTTTTATTTTTTGTTCTATATTTTACGGAGTTTTTTCGGTGAAATGGGATAAAGAAAAATTGTTCGGAAAAAATTAGATAAAGTTACACAAATGGTTTTGACTTGCAGGGGATTATGTGATATAATATAATATTGGTATACTATGATTATAGGACGTAATTGGAATTTGATATGATAATTCTTGGAATAGACCCCGGTATTGCAATCGTCGGTTGGGGTGTGATCTCTTACGGCGGGATCGGGACGAAGCTCGTGCCGATGGATTTCGGTGCTATTACGACAACTTCTGAGATGGCAACCGAGGATAGACTGCTTGCCGTGTACCGTGAAATAAAGGAAATTATCGAGCGTTACCATCCCGATGCGGTGGCGATCGAGGAACTGTTTTTTAACACCAACCAAAAGACGGGTATTATTGTGGCAGAAGCGCGCGGTGTCTTGATTCTCGCGTGCAGAGAAGCAGGAATTCCGCTTTTTGAATATACCCCGCTTCAGATCAAACAGTCTGTCGTTGGATACGGACGGGCGGACAAGCATCAGGTCATTGAAATGGTCACGATGTTTCTCGGATTGAAGCAGCCGCCAAAACCCGATGACACGGCCGATGCACTTGCGTGTGCGATCTGTCACGCGCATACGGGAACGTCAAAGCTTGCGGAATATTACAACCGCCCCGCTACGATGGCAGGAAAAATCGGTGCGGGAAGAAAGAAAAATTAACGAATGAAAATCAGTATGAGGTGCGAATATGTGGATCGCTGACGGATGGAAGGACTATGAACTGATCGATTGTGACGGCGGAGAGAGACTGGAGAGATGGGGAGACTTTATCCTCGTTCGACCGGATCCGCAGGTTATCTGGAAGGGGGAGAGAAAAAATCCCCTTTGGCGCGCGGCTCACGGTGTGTATAAAAGAAGCGGAAGCGGCGGCGGTTCGTGGGTTGTTAATAAAATGCCGGAATCGTGGTGCATCACGTATCGGGATACGAAATTCAGACTTCGTCCGATGGGGTTCAAGCACACGGGACTTTTCCCCGAGCAAGCGGCAAACTGGGATTGGATGCGCTCGATCCTCGATGAGTGCAAAATTGACGTGGACAATCGTCCGAAGGTGCTCAATCTGTTTGCTTATACGGGCGGTGCAACGGTAGCGTGTGCCAAATCCGGCGCCGCACTTTGTCACGTAGATGCTTCGAAGGGAATGACACAGGCTGCAAAAGAAAACATGCAGCTTTCGGGACTTGGGGAAGCACCGTGCCGATATATTGTAGATGACTGCCGAAAATTTGTGGAACGCGAAATCCGCCGAGGCAACCGTTACGAAGGGATTGTAATGGATCCCCCCTCTTACGGACGCGGACCGAGCGGTGAAGTGTGGAAACTGGAGGAATGTGCGGCGGATCTCATTGATCTTGTGGTTAAGGTTCTGTCCGACAATCCGAAGTTCTTTTTGATCAATTCCTATACGACGGGGTTGTCTCCCGCCGTTATGCAGTATCTCCTTCTTCGTGCGCTGCCGAAAAAATTGGCGTCGCGTGCCAGAGTGGAGATTGGTGAAACGTGTATTCCCGTAACGGACAGCGGACTTCTTCTCCCGAGCGGAGCATCCGTGCGCTGCCGTTTTATGGATTGAGTAATTGTGTGAGGAAAACGATGGCATCCATTATAAAAGCAAAGAATTTATCCTTTTCCTATCCCGGCAGTGACGAGTTGCCGGCGGTACAAGCGCTGCGTGACGTTTCGTTTGATATTGAAGAGGGATCGTTTACGGCAATCCTCGGTCATAACGGAAGCGGAAAATCCACTCTTGCGAAGTTACTCTGTATGGTGAATTTCCCGGAAAGCGGCGAGCTTGTGATATGCGGAAAAAGTATGACATCTCCCGAACAGAGCGAAAACGATATTCTTTTGGCGAGACGGGACGTGGGTATGGTATTCCAGAATCCCGATAACCAGATCGTTGCTACGATCGTGGAAGAAGACGTAGCATTTGGATGCGAGAATCTCGGACTGCCGTCGGAGGAGATTCGTCGTCGCGTGGATCGTGCACTCGAGGAAGTGGGTATGACAAAATACGCTCGTCATCCGGCACATAAACTGTCGGGTGGACAGAAACAGCGTGTAGCGATCGCAGGAGCAATTGCGATGCGGCGGCGTTGTATAATTTTTGATGAATCCACCGCTATGCTCGATCCGATGGGACGTCGTGAGGTAATGAATATTATCGAAAAACTAAATCGTGAAGAGCATATAACGGTCATTATTATCACCCACTATATGAATGAGGCGGCGATGGCTGACCGTGTTATCGTAATGAACGAAGGCAGAATCATCGGAGACGGAACACCGAGTGAGATATTCGGAGATCCGGAAAAAATGTGGAGAGCAGGGCTTGATGTGCCGCAGACTACGGAGCTTCTTTATAAAATGCGCCGTGCGGGACTTGATGTGCCGCTTGACGTGTTTGATACGGAAGATTGCGCGCTGGTTTTGGCAGAAGCCATAAAAAAATGGAAAGAAACGCATGAGGGGTTATCGTGTCGTCAATAGAAATAAAAAATATTTCCTTTACGTATAATAAGGGACTCAGCGGCTCGATGAAGGCGCTTGATAATATTTCCGTCACGATCCGAGACGGAATGATTACCGGTTTGATCGGTCATACGGGGAGCGGAAAATCCACACTCGTTCAGATGATCAACGGACTATTAAAGCCGGACGAGGGGCAGATTCTCCTCGACGGCGTCGATATTTGGGCAGAACCCAAAAAGATCCGCGACGTAAGATTTAAAGTCGGTCTTGTGATGCAGTATCCGGAATATCAGTTGTTTGCCGAATCGGTGGAGGAGGATATTGCTTTCGGTCCAAAAAATATGGGGATCGACGGTGAGGAATTAAAAAAGCTCGTACACAGCGCGGCAAAATTTGCGGGAATTTCCGAAAGTATGCTGCCGATGTCTCCGTTCGACCTGTCAGGGGGACAAAAGCGTAGAGTGGCGCTGGCAGGGGTACTCGCTATGCAGCCAAAGGTGCTCATTTTGGACGAACCGGCGGCGGGGCTCGATCCTGCCGGACGACGGGATATTCTCGGCGGAATCAAAAAATTTGCCAGAGAAAGCGGCACGACGGTGGTGATCGTCAGTCACAGTATGGAGGATATGGCGATGTACTGCGACGATATTATCGTGATGGCGAACGCGAAGATTTTGATGCATAAGCCGTGTGCCGATGTTTTTTCGGAATATCGGGAGCTTGTTGCCGTTGGACTTGATGTGCCGCAGATTACCCGTGTTGCTTCTGCTCTTGTAGAACAAGGGATAGATATCGGAAAAGATGTCTATACGGTCGACTGGGCAGTCGGTAAACTGATTGAATATATGAGCTTGGCAGAAGTGAGCGTCCCGGAAGAAAAATTTGTCTGACGCACCTCTTTCGCACAACTCGAAAATACAAAATCGCCAAGGAAAGGCGGAAAATTATTCATGAAATCTGATATTGCATTCGGGCAATATTGCGAGGGGGATTCCATCATCCATCGCCTTGATGCCAGAATTAAAATAATTATTTCTATCCTATTCATTGTTGTTATCTTCCTTGCGAAGAGTCTTGGGGCGTTTCTTCTTCTCAGCGTAGCGGCGGTGGTATTCGTTCTTATGACGAAACTTTCTCCACTGATGATCCTGAGAGGGATGAAACCGCTGATCTTTGTTTTGATTTTTACGGCGGCGATCAATATTTTCTGGATGACGGGAAATACGCTGCTTGTGAAAATCGGGTTTATCCGTATCTATCTTGAGGGAATTATCAACGCCGTTCTGATTGTTTTGAGAATTATGCTTCTTATTACGGCAACGTCGGTGTTTATGACGTATACTACGACTCCCCTGGCGCTGACGGATGCGCTCGAGCAGCTTCTTGCTCCGCTGAAAAAATTGCACGTTCCCGTCCACGAATTTTCGATGATGATGACAATCGCGCTTCGATTCATTCCGATTTTGATTGACGAGACGCAGAAGATTATCAACGCGCAAACGGCGCGCGGCGCGGATTTTTCCACGGGCAGTATCGTTAAACGAGCTAAAGCGCTTGTGCCGATTCTGATCCCTCTGTTCGTGTCGGCATTCCGACGTGCGGACGAGCTGGCAACGGCGATGGAATGCCGTTGTTACACGGGCGGAAACGGAAGAACCCGTATGAATGTCATGCATTCCAAACCGAAGGATTGGGTGTTCTTATTCTGCGTTGCCTTGCTCGGTGCAGTTGTTATTGTTGTGAATTTGTATGTTCCCATATACCATTTGAGCATTCTTTAATGGACGGGTAACGAATATGAAACTGCTTTTGAAAATCATGTATGACGGTGGGGCGTATGCGGGATATCAAGCACAGCCAACTCTTCCGTCTATACAAGTGACCTTGACGAATGCGGTGTCGGCGGCACTCGGGTTTCCGTGCAGTGTCACGGGCTGCAGTCGAACCGATGCGGGCGTTCATGCGCTTGGATTTTCGGCAGCCATTGAACCGATTGTAAAGGAAAGGGAAGATTGGTTGCCGATGCCGATTGGAAAATTCCACCGTGCGCTCAGACGGCATCTCCCACCCGATATTGCGGTGTGCGGAGAAGCGGCTGTATCGGATGATCTGCATCCGAGATACAGCGTGATCTCCAAGGAGTACCGTTACCGTATGTATGACGGTGTGGCGGACAACCCGTTTCTGCGAGGCAGAGCGTGGCATCTTTCACGACGGATCACGGAGGATGGATTAAAAAGTATGAAGCGTGCCGGGGAATATCTCGTTGGAAGACACGATTTTACGTCGTTTATGGCGGCAGGATCAAAGATCACCGACGCCGTACGGACGATCTCGTATCTGACGGTGGCGAGAGAGGGAGATATGGTAGAGCTTGCCGTTCGCGCGGATGGATTTTTATATAATATGGTAAGAATTATCACAGGAACTCTCGTCGACTGCGCCTACGGTTCTCTCTCGGCGGATGAGATTCCGACGATTCTGCACGCGGCCAATCGCTCACTTGCCGGAAGAACCGCACCCGCACACGGACTCTATTTGTCCGATGTGACGTACGACCGTGAGATTGCGTGGATACTTAACTGAAAAATATCGGAGAAATACAGAGAGGAAACATATGCCGGAGAAAACGGATAAAAAATTAGTCCCTGTTTCCGGGAAGATCGGACCGCAAATCAACCGCTATTATGCCAAAATATCCAAACGCTACCGTGCGCTCGGCGCTCTGGTGATGGCTGTTCTGGTGCTATATATTTCGTTTATCATTATGTTTTTCGGAGAGTATATTACTTACGATAATCTGAAATATCTTGCGCGGGATCTCGGTTCGGTGGCAGAGGATAACGGTGGAATGTTCGAAGGGATTATGTATAGTGCCGGAGAGGATGCCGAATTTTCTCTGTTCAGGGAAGGAGTGTCGGTCAGTGATACAAACTCGTATCGGTATTACGATGCGGAAGGAATTTTGCTGATTGACGAAGAAAAGAATTTCGCGGATCCGCAGATGGTCGTTGGTGGAAAATATCTTCTTCTCTACGATCTCGGTGGAAACGGATATTCCATATTCAATAAACTGACCTGCGTGATCGATCGTGAAACTGACGGGCGGCTCGTTACCGGGGATATTGCACAAAACGGTGAATATATCCTGGTTATGCGCTCGCGGGAAACAAAATTTGTGGTGGAATACTATAATGCGTCGTTCAAAAAAACGATGAGCATTTACAAAGATAATTACGTGATGGAGGCCGATATTTCCGAGAACGGGGAGTATATTGTAATATGCTCTGCCATTCCGTCGGAAACGGATTTTGATTGCGAAATCGACCTTTGCGCCGTTGGTGAAACGCAAAGTCGTTTTACCGTACGTTTGGCGCACACACTACCGCTTGATGTGCAAAGTACGGAAGACGGATTCATCGTTCTGTGCGATAACGGTCTTTACCGATACGATTTCAGCGGAAACCTCAAATGGGAGAAAAAATTCTCCGGAATGACGTTAGAGTATGCGGATATCGGAGAGGGGCGGATCGCCGTGGTTGGAAGCGTTAACGCCATCGCAAGCGAAAATCGGGTGTTGGTCCTCGATCTGTCGGGGAACGTTTTGTTGGATGCCGTGCGTTCCGATAGAATAAACGGTGTTTACGTTTCGCCCGACACGGAAAATGTGCTTTGTTATCTGAAGAGCGCGGATACTGTGACGAGGGTGGGTGCCCATTCGGAAGAAAAGTATCGCTCGAACAGCGGAGAGATTCTGAAGGTACTGCCGACAAAATACGGCGCAATTCTTTGTCAAAAAACAACTGCTTTTGTAATATTTGGAGACCTTATAACGGAACCGTAACTATCTGCGGAATCCGATTTTCAAAGGTTTCATTTATAGGAGGAAAATATGAGTCTTGCTCTTGATGCCATCATTCTTTTTACTGCCGTGGTTATGATTTGGTCCGGCGCACATAAGGGATTTATTCGGTCCGTTATGGGATTTTTTGGTGTGATCGTAGCAGCTATTGCCGCTTATGCTTATACGCCTGTTTTTTCCGCATATATTAAAGAAACATTTCTGTTAAAGCCTATTACGGACGGTATTCACGAAACGCTGAAATCCTTTTCGTACGATATCAATACCGATCTCTATAACCTCGATCGACTGGCGGAAGACATCGATCATTCGTTTATCGGGCTTCTTGAAAGATATAACGTAGCCGTGGATTCTTTCCTTGAGAATATCCGCGGAATGACAGCATGCAGTGAAGGAGTCGTTCGCGGCTTTGCGGAAGAGATTGCTGCACCGACGGCGAGTATTATTTCTTCTACGATCGCTTTTATTGTGTTGTTTGTCGGAATTGCTCTTGTGATTTCGATCTTGTCCTCGCTGCTTGATTTTCTGTTTAATCTTCCGGTGCTCAAAACCGCCAACACTCTCCTCGGATTACTGTTCGGCGTTGCCGAGGCAGCGTTTTCCGTGATCGTACTTGCGTCGGTTTTGTCCGTTCTCGTGACGGGACTCGGCTCAATCGATCCCTCGCTCTTTGGTGCTGACGTGGTGGAAAATACCACGATATGCAAAAAAATTCTTGAATTTAACGCGTTCGAGTCGCTGAAAACGATTTTGAACTAACGATAAACCAACGCGGGAGACAATCCCGCATACTATGAAAAAGGAACCTATACTATGATAATGTGCTCAAGATGTCACAAGCGTGTGGCAGTGATTTTTATCCGCAATATGCAGAACGGGGAAGATAAACAAGAGGGACTTTGCATTAAATGTGCAAAGGAACTTGGTATCAAACCGATCGACGATATTATTGCACAGACGGGACTCGACGACGAGACCATCGAACGTCTGAACAGTGAAATGACGGCGATGATAGAAAGCGGGGATTTCCCGACCGAAGACGGAACGGGAAAAGCACCGATCATCAATTTTGCCAAACTGATGGGAGAGGGGAACTCTCAGAATTCCGCCAAAAAAGGCAAAAAATCGAAAAACGAAAATGATGAAGCACCGGAATATAAATTTCTTTCCGGTTATACTACAAATCTTACCGAAAAAGCGAAAAACGGCAAGCTTGACGTCATCGTTGGACGCGACAGAGAACTTGAACGTGTTATTCAGATCCTTTGCCGCCGTCAGAAGAACAATCCTTGTCTGATCGGCGAGCCCGGGGTTGGTAAAACGGCAATCGCCGAGGCCCTGGCACAGCGAATTGCTGAAAACCGCGTACCATATCGCCTGAGAAATCACGATGTATGTCTTCTTGATCTCACGGCACTCGTCGCCGGTACGCAGTTCCGCGGTCAGTTTGAATCCCGAGTTCTCGGACTTCTTTCCGATGTGAAGAAGAAAGGGAACGTGATTCTTGTGATCGACGAGGTACACAATATCGTCGGAGTCGGAGATGCCGAGGGCAGTATGAACGCTGCGAATATTTTAAAACCGGCACTCTCGCGAGGAGAGATCCAGATCATCGGAGCAACGACTCTCACGGAATACAGAAAATATATTGAAAAAGATACGGCGC
>JAZRNC010000295.1:0-5256 GCA_045647965.1 Eubacteriales bacterium
CTCCGATCTCGTTGATTTTGCTGAAAAACTCGAGCGCGCAACCATCACCACCATTGAAGATGGTGTGATGACGGGTGACCTCTACTTACTTTCCAAACTCGAAAACAAAAAGAAAGTAAATACTCTCGACTTCCTCACCGAAGTTGCCAAGAGAATTGATCTGTAAAAAAATCAAATACCTTTCACGCCCCGCCTCGAGCGGCGCGTCTTTATGTTATACTCCATAATTGTTTTGAGTTTACGAAAAAATCATACCACATCCCCAAAAATTCAACATACAGTAGAATTTCATGGATAAAACTCAACATTCTTACTATTGCAGGTAGATTTATTTCATGCTATAATATACTCACAAGATAGCTATCTCGAAAAAACTTGGAGGATAGAATATGTTAGATCAAAAAGTATTTGGTGAAAAGCTTCGCAATCATAGAAAAAAGCTTAGTATGACACAAGAGGAAGTTGCAGAAAAAATAGGCGTCTCTCCACAAGCCATCTCAAAATGGGAGGCTGGTGACTGTTTGCCCGATTGCTTCAATCTGAAGACTATCAGTGATGTTTACAAGATTTCAGCAGACGTTCTTCTCGAAACCGAATCAAGCGGTGACCTTGATGGCGTATCAAGTAAAATCGAGCAGCTTGCGACAGAATTTATTTGGGCAAATAAGGAATGTAACCCCGATCATAATCCACATCAAGAACTTGGTGAAGATTTATGGAAAATGTGGAAAGGCATATACTTTGCAGAAGAATTAAATCCCGCAGGAAAAGAAAAAAGTAAAAACAGCGGACACACCCGAATTATCGGTTCGTTTGGTACGAAGATTTGGGACGATCAAGGTGTGGCTTGTGTTATTAAATCATCACTTATCAAGCAACTTTCTCCCTTCGACCAAAGCACAATAGAAGTAATGCAGGCGCTTTGCAGCGAAGATGGTCAAAAACTGATTTTGGCTCTATGTTGTGATGTTCCAACATCAAAACAAACGCTTATCGAAAAAGCCAATATTGAAATTTCCCGCTTGAATGAACTTTTGCTTTTATTTACCGAAAATCGAATTATTGAATTTGTTGCAAACAATCGTTCAGAGGACAGAGGATACTTGATCTGCGGTCATTGCGGTATTGCTGCGTATATGGTGATAACAGCAATGTATATACTCAATAAAAAGAATTATTGGGTTTCACAATATCTCATAGGATGAACTACTTTCTCGCCCCGCCTCGCGCGGGGTTTTTGATTTCCTGCATATGCAGTAATTGTAATGTAACAATTTAATTATCCAAACAAGCAACCCTACCTCTATTTTGGATATATACTCTCAATATCCGTTGTTGAATTCTTTTTCCCTTTTTGATATAATTATATCAACGGATCCGGAATACAAAATGTAAGGAGTTTTTTATATGACGATAGGAAAAAATATTGCAGAGTTACGAAAAAATAGCGGTATGACACAGGAACAGCTTGCGGAAACACTCGGTGTATCTTCCCAGTCTGTTTCCAAGTGGGAAAATGACACGACAATGCCGGACATCATGCTTCTTCCCGCTATCGCCGGATGCTTCAATATCACTGTGGACGAACTGTACGGCGGCAGAAAACCGAAAGAAAAACGTCAAGCTGTTGATTATGATGAAATTCCCGAAACGCTATACGATACTATCATTGAACTAACACAGCGCGGCTGGGTGGACAGTGTGGAAGAAAAAAATATTGACGAAGAAAAGGCAAAAATGAAAGCCTATCTGGCGGGAGACCGGCGGGTTAAAACAGCAACTTTTTCCACCAAAAACGGTGCCGTGATCGCTACATCGGAAATAGGTCTGCTGCACCGCGGCCGGGCAAATGCCGAACAGCTTACGCTGCAAGGGATCGGTCGTGTGCTGGAAATATTATCAAAGCCTGCGGTAAGACAGATATTCGCGTATGAAACTGAGCATATGACCGAATATGTTACCGCAGCATATGCGGCAAAAAAGTGTGCACTTTCCTCAGAAGAAGCAGAAGAAGCGCTCAAACTGCTGACTGAGATTCATGTCAACCACGTCAAAGAAGTCATGCTCGATGAAGACCGTCCCATCCGTATGTACTCGCTCGACTCCGGTGAGTGGGTTATGTACACACTGATGATTCTGAAAATTGCAAGACTCATGGACGAAAACAAACAACATTACTTTAATTACCGCGGTTCCTACAATAATCAGTGGTTGCAGTGATGTCAATTACCCCTCACCCCGCCCCCCGGCGGGGTTTTTGATTTCCTGCATATGAAAAAGCCATCACAAAAACGTGATGGCTGAATTTCATTTTAGTCCGTGTATTAACTTATGCTGCCGCTTTGAGCGTACCGCGTCTTTTGGTGAAAATCTGCCAGATAACAACAAGCGCAACAAGCGAGATACCAATTACGTCGGTAGAGAACGCCGGGTGAATCAGGAGAAGTCCGCCAACGGCAGAAATAATTCTCTGGATCCAGTTCATATGGTTGAGGATATATCCTTCCAGCGCCGCCGAGACACCAAAAATACCGATCAGTGATGTGATCGCGATAAGGATAATTTGCCAAGGAGAAGAGAGTCCTTCGAACAGCATCACGGGGTTAAGAGCAAATACGTACGGTACGATGAACGCCGCAATCGCCAGTTTAGTCGCTGTCAGTGCGGTCTTCATCGGGTTAGCCTGGGCAATCGCCGCACCTGCATACGCTGCCAAAGCAACGGGAGGAGTGAGGTCTGCAACGATACCGAAATAGAACACGAAGAAGTGAGCCGCAACAACCGGAACACCCATACGAATGAGGATCGGTGCACAAGTCGCTGCCATAATGCAATAGTTTGCCGTAGTAGGAACACCCATACCGAGAACGATACAGCAAAGCATCGTGAGGAACAGAGCGATAATAACCTGGCTTCCTGCGATAGCTACAATACCGTTTATCATAAGGTTTGCAAGACCAGTCATCGTGATAACACCGCTGATGATGCCGGCAATTCCGCACGCCGCTGCTACAGCGATCGTACCCTGAGCACCTGCCGCGAGAGCTTCGATGAACTTTTTGGGAGTGAGACGGTTTTCCTTATTGATAAGACTTACGACGATTGCCGCAACGATTGCGATCGCTGCCGCTGTCTGAATGGTCTTGGTATTGCTTGTAACGAGGTAAATAAGTACGGCAAGGGGGAGAAGCAGATATACCTTCTTGATGAGGTTCTTCCACTGCGGAAGTTCTTCCTTAGAAAGGCCGCGGAGTCCGAGTTTTTTCGCTTCCAGGTGTACCGAAATAAAGATACCGGCAAAGTAGAGAAGCGCCGGAAGAACGGCACGTCCAATAATATCCGAGTACGGCATATCGATATAGTCCGCCATAAGGAACGCCGCCGCACCCATAATGGGAGGCATGATCTGTCCGCCCGTGGAGGCTGCTGCTTCGGCTGCACCTGCAAATTCGGACTTATACCCCGTACGTTTCATCAGCGGGATCGTGATCGAACCGCTTCCGACGGTGTTGGCAACGGAAGAACCCGACACCATACCCTCGAGAGCACTGGCAACAACCGCAACCTTAGCGGGACCGCCGGACATTCCACCAACAACGGCATTTGCTGCCTGAATGAAGAAGTCCGCAATTCCGGTTCTCTCAAGGAATGCTCCGAAAATGATGAATACGACGATAAATTTCGAGCAGGTATTGATCGGAGTGGAGAGAATACCTTCTTTGGAGTAGAACAGAGTACGAATGAGATAATTCACCCTGCCTGAGAACGTGGGGTTGGAAAGACCTACCGTAACCGCATAGATGATAAAGCATCCGGCAACGATGAGGATCGGCAAACCAACGCTTCGACGGCATACTTCGGCAAGGCTAAGGATACCAATCACACCAATGAGGATCTGATACCACGAGAACTTACTTCCCTGCTGAATGATATCGTATGCGTTAAACGTAAAGTAAAGGAACGCCGCCGTTCCGAGAATCATCAGAACCACGTCAAACCACGGCATATAGTTTACTTTCTGCTTTCCTTTTTTCGCCGGAAAAATGATATATCCCATAAGCACGATTAACGCTACAAATGAGGTCAGACGAATCTCTTCAAGCCACGTCGTCCAAAGCGTAACATAGATACAAAAAACAGAAAACGCCGCAAGAATCAGAGTTACGACAATTTTCGGAACACCTTCCCAAATTCTGGTGTTCGATTCCCTGTCGTACTTTTTCATAACTTCATCAAGATCCGCGGGGGCATCCATCTGAACTGCTTCGAGCTTTTTTTTCTTAAAAAACGCCATTACTGTCTCCTTTTTATGAATTCGTAGAATAAAAGAATCAACACCGTTGATCCTTTTTTCAAAAAAGAGAGGATTGCGGCATACCACCACAATCCTCTGTCATTTTCATCTGATTACTCAGCTTCTACGGTGATACCCTTTTCTGCAAAGTACTTAGCAGCACCCTTGTGGAAAGGAGCGGTCATACCGGATGTGGCATTTTCAAGGCTGAGTTCCTTACCCTTTGCGTTTTCAGAACCAATCGCTTTTGCATTGTCGAAGATCGCCTTGGTAAGATCATATACTGCATCTTCATCTGCATCTGCAGATACGATGAGAGTAGCCTTAACGGTTACTGTCTTAATATCCTGGTCCTGTCCGGGATATGTGTTTGCGGGAATGGTGTATTCTGTGTAGTACGGGCAGTTTGCCATAATGGTAGCAGCGATATCGCCGTCGATCGGAACGAGATATGCATCTGCTGTGGTAGCAAGCTCGGTGATTGCCGGTGTGGGAGCGCCTGCTACGATGAATGCAGCGTCGATTCTGCCGTCCTTGAGGGCTTCTGTGCTGTCACCGAAGCTCTGATACTGAGCCTTGATGTCGTCTTCTGTAAGACCTGCTGCTGCGAGAACGTCGATTGCGTTGAAGTAAACACCGGAACCGGGAGCACCGATGGATACGCTCTTACCCTTAAGGTCAGCAACGCTCTTGATGTTCTTGTCCATTGTGATAAGCTGAACAGCTTCTGCATAAAGACCGCCAACAACACGGAATGTCTTTACAGCGCCGTCTTTTTCAAAGGAGTTTGTACCATTCCAAGCGTAAGCCATTACGTCGGACTGTACAGTACCGAGCTGGTAGTCGCCTGCGTCGATACCCTGAATGTTCGCCTTGGAACCGTCAGTGGAAACTACGTTTGCGTCAATGCCTGCGTGATTTTTGATGTATTGGCAAAGAACACCGCCGAATGCGTAATATGT
>JAZRNC010000296.1:0-12947 GCA_045647965.1 Eubacteriales bacterium
CGAATGCGGAAGAAGAACTGCTCTCGGATATCCAAAAACACATGATATAACGGAGGAGATAAAACATGACCGTATCTGATCTTCACAAATCGCTCAGTGAGCGTTTTCCAAAAGAACTTTCCTGCAGTTGGGATAACGACGGAATTATGGTAACTCCCGGTATGAACACAGAGGTTCGTCGCGTTTTGATCACTCTTGATGCCTCTATGAACACGCTGGAATATGCGGCAAGCCACGGTTTTGACACGGTACTCACACACCATCCGATGATCTTCCGTGGAGTAAAATCGATTAACGATTCATCCTCGGTGGGACAGCACATTCTGTTTGCTCTCAAAAACGGTTTATCCGTTCTCTCCTTCCACACCCGACTTGACGCGGCGAACGGCGGAGTGAACGATACCCTTTGTCGTGCGATCGGATACGAACCGACGGGACACTTCGGTGACGAAGACTGTCTAACTCTCTGCCGAACAGCCGATATTCCGCCGATTTCTGCCATCGACCTTGCGATGAAGGTAAAAGCAAAACTGGATTGCTCCTCCGTCAAACTCACCGGAGACCCCACACGAATCGTAAGAACCGTAGGTTTCTGCGGAGGGGATGGCAAAAGTCTCGTCTTCCCCGCTCTTCTTGCCGGATGTGACGCATTCATCACGGGGGACGCCGGATACAACATCACGGCAGATGCTGCAGAAGAGGGATTGATCACGATAGAAGCCGGACATTTTCACACGGAATACCCCGTTTGCTTCACTCTTTACGATATCTTGACCGCCGAATACGGACTCGAATGTGAAGTTCTGAAGGATTGCCCATACCACGTGGTCTAACCCGCCGTGTTCAAAAGACTTTTCATCTTAACTTTTCACCCATTTTACTTACAGACCGTATTTTTCACACTTTGATACAAGGAACAACTTATGAAACACACCAAATCTGAATTTGAACAAAACTCCTGGCAGATCGTGCTGCTCTGTGTTGCTGCTTACACTGCCATATACATCGGTAAAAAGAATCTGTCCGTTTGTCTCGATGACATGATAACGGAAGGTGTCTGCGATAAGATCACGGGTGGAACGATTGGTACATGCTTTCTCGCGTGTTACGCTCTCGGTCAGCTCATCAATGGTTGGCTCGGGGACAAGCTCTCTCCTCGTTTTATGATATGTGGAGGACTTCTCTCGGCAGGTATTATGAATATCCTGATGAGTATATTCTCAACCCCGTTTCCGTTCATTATTGTATGGTCTCTGTGCGGTATCTCCTGCTCTATGCTTTGGCCCTCCATCATCCGCGCACTCTCCTCTTATACAACCACATCCATTCGCACAGAAGCCGCTGCGCTGATCTCCATCACCATCCCACTCGGAACGATACTATGCTACTCCATCTGTGCACTGATGCTGAAATTCTTCGGTTGGCGCGCAGCATTCGTAGCGTGCGGGGGCGTTCTTTGCATCGTGTCCCTCATCATTTATTTCATCTTCGGCGCGCTCTCCCCACACATCTCGCAGTGTGAGCATAACATAAGCGACAACCGAACCGAGACCGTCCACGCCTCCGTAAAAATTCTCTGCTTCGGTTTGATTATGGCAGGAGCGACCATTCTTTTCAACGGAATGATTAAAGATGGGCTCGATTTCTGGATTCCTACCGTTCTGAACGAAAAATTCATCCCGGACTCTGCCATTGTGTCAACGATATGTACCATCCTCCCCATTTTCAATATCGTCGGCGTTTACATAGCCAAATATTTCTTCGCCAAATACAAGCTGAGTGAGCTTGGCACCTGTGCGATTCTGTTCTTGATCAGCGCCTGTGCAATCGGCGTGGTCTATCTCTTTATGAATATAAGCGAGGGGAATTTTATTTCGGGAATTTTCGTCACGCTCCTCCTTGCCGTATCGAGCGCTGCAATGCTCGCCGCAAATAATATGCTCCTCACGTGCATCCCCCTGCATTTTGGAAAAGTTGGACGTGCATCCTCCATCACGGGAATTCTGAACTGCTTCTCCTATGCCGCCGCGGCAATCTCCGGGGTTGTGGTAGGTACGGTTTCAGAAAAATTCGGTTGGGAATCCGTCTTTATTCTCTTTACAATTGCCGCCGCACTCGGTATGATCTTTGCATTCTCCGGCAAAAAAAGTATGAGACGAAAAACAGACGAACTTGACAACTACACCCCGTCTTCCCCGGAAAATTCCTGAGCCTTGCCAATAAAAACAAAATCCGATCTTTGACTTAAAAATCAAGGATCGGACTTTTTTATTTTTTCTCTTCTGTCTCCGTTGGCAGAGGTACGTCTTTCCCCTCCGAAGATTCTTCGGTTTCTTTATTTTCTACGGATTCCTCTTCTTTTGTCAGCGATTCGATGAACACAGAAACGGCATCATTCATTTGCTCGACCTTTTCGCGGAAAACGTCCTCATCCACTTCTCCACCTGCGTACCGTCGGATCAATCCATACGTAGCGTCCGCCACCCCCGCCACAGAGTTTCCGAGAGTGAACGCCATATCGTATGCTACACTGTCAAATATGATATCTAACATCTCGCAGGAATCGTTATCCCGCAACGTATTCTCTGTCTGCTCATTTACATAAAGTTCTCTGTAATATCCGTACGATGTCGCATTTAATGCCTCGATCGTAAGCGCCGCACATTCCTTATCCCCCGATGTCACGGATACCGTAAACATCGGCAAGTTGTGATCGACAAGGGTGCGATACTCTCCTCCTTTTTCATAAGTCGGAAGAGGAAGAATCCCCCACGCTTCCTCGGCATTTCTTAATTTTGACATCGCATCAAGGGTGTCGATCATATACACAGTTCTTCCTTTTTTAAACTGCATAACCGCTTCCTCGGCTGTGATATCCCGTCGATAAAAAATTTTGTTGAGGAAAGTCAAGGCAACTTCGGCAGTTTCGCTCTCATACGCAAGTGTCGGAACAGAATCGTCGTTTTTTAGAAAATCGACACCAGTCGACTTGAATACCAGCTCCGGCAGCCGTCTCTCAATCTTGTCATACAGTAAGAAATGATCCACGTCGCTATGTATTCTTGCCTCCGCAAAGAAATCGAGCATCATATCCCACGTCCACGTTTTTTTTCGTACGGACGAATAGAGTTCTTTTGCATCAAGCCCAAGCGTTTTCATCAGATCTGTATTCATAAAGACTGCCGTGAACATTTCGGGAGACAACACCGCATCACCCGCAGCGCCATAGATCTTATTTCCAAAAGTACACGCCGCCACCGACTCGGCATGGAAATACGGCTTGGACACATCGATGGTTTTGATCACAGCAAGATCTTCTATCAGATCGGCGGACTGAAACATCCCGAGCGCATACACGGGAACCATCAAAATATCGCTCCCCACCCCATCTGAGGCACGCTCGGCTTTGGCTCTGCTCTCCATCTCTCCGGCTGTCATATATTCGTAGGCGAGACGAACACCGAGTCTGTTTTCCACCTTCGTTTGTCTCTCACGAAGATAACGCGCTGTCATACCCACGTCACCGTCAGAGAAAAACGTTCCCTGATCCGCCGTGTAAATCCGCACGTCCACGTCGTCGTAGTCTGCACGCATTATTTCTGCCAAAGCGTTCTCCGCCATTGTTCTGCCGTCCGTATCCGGTTCATATACTTGATAGCGGTCATTGGGTTCAACGGTATCTCCCATACTTTCCGTATCTTCGGTTTCCCTCACGGGGTAAGTGTCTGACAGATCCCGCACCACCACGATTCCACACGACACCGTACTGAAAAGCGTCGTACACAAAAGAACCACGGAAAGAATTTTTCTTAGAATCATTTGGTTTGCTCCATATATAAAACTGACCCAAGGATCAGCATACTGTTTGTAAATCTCACGACTTTATTCTACCATAACATCACGTATTCTTCCATATCCATTTTGTAAACATCGAAAAATCGCGGAGGGTAATATATGGTTCCCCGACCAAGGAATATATTACCGGTTAAAAAATGGGGGATTCTATGGTATAATTAAACTCGTACGGATAAAAAAATTTAAACTAACAAGGCATGGAGTTTTTTCTCCATGCCGGAAACGGAGGAATGATGAAACAAATACTAAAAACCTTGCTACATACGGCACTATTCATCACAGTAACCGTGCTCCTTGGCACTGCCATTCACGCCGTCCCTCCCATAAACGAAGTCAACACGCCGTCGGCCTTTTTAGACGGTTGGGAATATGAGGGCAGAATGTTCACCATTCAAGACAGAGCTTACGTCTCGCTTCGCGAATTCTCCTGCGCGGCCGACAATTCCGTGATAAGCTGGGATAGCCTCCAAAATACTGCACATGTCAAAACCGACTCTCTGACACTGACAGCACGTGACGGTGCCCAGTACATCGAAGCAAATGAACGAATTCTTTGGTGCGAATACAGCGTTTTCACGATGGACGGCGTTCTTTACGTCCCGCTCCGCCAAATCGCCAAGGCCTTTGATTTTGACATAGAGTATGTAGCGGAGAGCAATTCCGTACATCTTACCAGAAAAAGCGGCGCCCTACAGCACGCTCTCACTTACTACAACGAAGAAGAACTATATTGGCTTTCTAAAATCATTCACGCGGAATCGCAAGGAGAACCTTTTATCGGAAAGGTAGCGGTCGGAAACGTCATTATGAACCGTGTGGATTCCGCACAGTTTCCGGATTCCGTATATGACGTTATTTTTGACCAAAAGAATGGCGTGCAGTTTTCCCCTACGGTCAACGGTGCCATCCACCAACAGCCGAACGCAGACTCCGTTCGAGCAGCAAAAGCCTGTCTGGATAACGCGGAACTGTCGGATGAGATCCTGTATTTTCTCAACCAAAAGATCGCAACAAGTTTCTGGATTGTAAACAACTGCCGCTTCGTGATGACGATTGGCTCCCACACCTTCTACGCCTGATAAAGGAGAAACAGCGCTTACAGCGATAAGGAACGAACGCGTTTTTTGATACGGCGTACATCTGCCATCATCTTTATGCTGTCGCGCACAAGAGAAACCTTCGATTCTCTGTGGTTGATAACAGTAACGGGAAACTCAGCAATTTGGTACGACAAACGTTCGGCAATAAGGAGCGCTTCGAAGTCAAACGCCCATCCGCGCACTTCACAAAGGCTGAAAATACGTCTGGCAGCTTCTCCGCGGAACAATTTAATGCCGCACTGCGAATCGGAATGATGGAAACCGGCAGACAATGAAAGAAGTTTAATATACGTTTTTGAAGCGAGCTTTCTCATAAAGGTATATCCCGCATAACCGTCTTTGGCAATTGCCCGAGAACCTATGAGAAGATCGGCAGAAAAGTCGGGTTCTGACATTTTACGGTACATATCGATCAAAACATCACATCCGTACGCGAGATCACTGTCCGTAAATGCCACGATATCTCCGCGGGATGCCATTACGCCAAGACGAACCGCGTTTCCTTTTCCCGCGTTTTTTTCAGCGCGAACAAGGCGGATCTCTCCAAAAGCAAGGGAATGCTCTGCCGCATACTCCTGCACAAGATTGCCGCATCCATCCGTTGAACCGTCATCGGAAAACAGTATTTCATATCGGAACGAGCAAGCCTCCGCCCACGATTCCAGTTTAGCTGTCAAAGCTGCTGCGCAATCTTTGGCGATGGCTTTTTCGTTATACATAGGAATCACAATGGAATAAAGCATATTATATTACCTCAAACAAGAAATAATTTACATCCACAGTCACGGTAAGATGGTCCAGCGCGAGCAATCTTTCCCTGCCTTCTGCATTTGTCTTGTAGTAAAACGGCGTCATCATAAAGAGATTCCAAATATCCTCCGGACTTTCTATCTCTGTACGATAGCGAAGATTCTTCGTCGCAATCGGTTTAAAACCGCTCTGGGTCGGTGGAACGAAATCCGCAAGGCGTACGTCGTTATAAATAACGTTTCGCATCTCAATGAGGTGATCTCGTCCCGATGCCGCCACCGCAAGAATTCCATGCGGTTTCAAAATTCTCGCCGCTTCCTCTCCGGCAATCGGCGCAAACATACTGATGGCTGCATCAAAAGATGACTCTACCGTTGGAAGTCGGAATATATTTGCGGGCATAAAATAGGCACTCACCTCACGGCTATCCGCACAACCGATGCCAAGAGATGGCATATATCCTCTCGCCCGTGAAAGTTTAGAGGCGCATTCTGCCGCGTATTTGGATGCATCAAACCCGAGCACCATCACGTTCCGCTCGGTAATTCTACAAAGTTCTCCGGCAATACGGCAAGTATGGGAGCCTTCCCCACACCCCATATCACACACCGTGATCTCTTCCGCCGAAAAGTTCCCGTATTCCGAGATAATCGAAGCAAGGGTACGGCTGATCTCGGAGTAATACTCCTTCGCGAGAAAATTCACCCTGGCGCGGACCATTTCACGCTCATCCCCTGTGTGTGCATTGCTTTCTTTACCCGGGGGCAGCATATTGACGTACCCACTTTTTGCAATGTCAAACGAATGGCCTTTCTCGCATTTTATAGTTTTATCGATGCGCTGCATCACACCCGAGCAAATCGGACAACGCAATATTTCAAGTATGTTCATTCTTCCGTCACCGTAATCGTATTCATTCCAATATGGATAAAGATGTCACCCATCTGATTATCCATATTACGTTAAAAAGAAGTATTTACTTCTTTCGCATAGTATCAATCAAGTTGGAAATCGCGCGGATCTGTTCGTCTGTTAACCCGTCCAGATCCAACACAACCTGCGGTTCATTCACTTGTTTTCCGAGCAAATAATCCGTACTGCAATTATAAAGATAGGAAATAGCAAGCAATATTTCGGTACTCGGTGTTCTTTCCCCCGTTTCATATCCTGACACGATGGATGGAGAAACGTCTAATTTTTCCGAAACCTGCTTCTGTGAATAACCGTATTTGGTACGCAATGCTTGTAATTTCTGCGGTAAGCCTTTTATCATTGTGTTTCACCTCAACACTTATTGTAAACCACATCATTGTACAATAGGCGTTGTGCCATAATTCTTATTGTGTTTAACGTATCCGCTTTTTGTGTTTGAGGACGGATCGACAAAAACAGCCCGACACATCCATTGGCAGATGCGATCGGGCTGAAATAATTTTGTTATGATATAAATTTTACTGTTCGGTAATCTCGTCGTGAAATAGTGTGATCATTTTCACACGTTTTGCGTGCAGTGCATAGCGCATATTGGGGAATCCATTCGTACACGTGGACAGCGTAAGGATCCCCTCAACGTCAGAAATATCCCCGTCATACTCCACGTTCGTGTTTCCACGCATTTCCTCTACAAAAGCGAGAAACTCATTCTTGTCTTTAAAATCTGTTTCAATATACCGATAATCCGCCCGCGTTATATAGAGCGAAAACGGCTCGTACACGGTAATTCCTTCCGTCGTGTAGATGTAAATATACGTATTTTGAAAAAATTCTATGTCAAAAAATTTTTCGATATCGTGAAACATCGTACCCGACATCTCCGCGTTGTGACCGTAGATGACCGAGTTGAAATTCTCCGTCAAATTTTTGTCGCAGCGGTAATCCATAAAAATTGACCCCGACGGGTAATATTCCCTCTCATAGTCTAAATTCAGGTAATACTCGTTGTCGTCGGTCTGAAGAATGGGGTAATCGATGTTTGTTTGATCAATTTTTATCCATCCGAATATATCGGGATTTATCTCACGAAGACGGACGAATTCTTCTCTCATTTGCAAAAACACATCGCGGTATTCTTTATCGAAAAAAACGGATTGTTCTGTACTTTCTTCACCAAGCATTTCCGACTTATTCTCCGAAAAAATGCTGTCTGACGTGCCGTCCGCGTACTCCGGCGTATTCACCGTTAAGAAGTTGTGCATCTCCTCCGACAAAAATAAATCGTCCAGTTCTTCATATTTTCGGTTTCCTTTTTCTTCGGCAAGGAATAAGACCATAAGAGCCGTAAGGGAAAGGCAAAATACAGCGACGCATACCGGGAAAAAAATTCGCCGTACTCGCTCGAGGAGTTCATTACTATTAGATTCTTTCTTCGGCTTCATCTCTCCCCGCCCCTTCATATAAAATCATCTACAGATATTATACCACAAAATTGATTTCATGCAAGCAATTTCCGCTTTATCCATCCGTTTTTTCATATTTTTCGCATATCACGTGGTAAAACAAACAAAAATACGCATAACTATATTAAATAGTGAGTTTTTTGGAGAGCGGAATTGACTTTACATTTCCGTTATGATATAATTTAATGAATTATTGTTTATGGAATATTATCCATGGAAAGGAAAAATATGAAAAAAATTATATGTCTCTTGCTGGTTTTTTCTTTTTTTATTTCCATTGGATTATTGTACGATCATTTAGGTAACCTCGCAGTTTCTGCAGTAAAAATAATCCCGTCGAGTGCAAACATTCGCCTGCCCGCACCCTCTGTGATCCATTTCAGACAAAATGCAAAACTCATCGCCATCCTCTCCCCTCTGCAAAAACTCCCCTTGCCGGAAGAAGAAAAATCCGATACCGAGATTTTCACTCCTGCCACGGAGCCTGTGAACATACCCATTCTGATGTATCACCATATTACCCTTGATGATGAGGGGGCAGGAGATTACACCATTACGCGGGACAATTTCTTTCTGCATATGGAGCATCTTGCTCTGAATGGTTACACCTCTATTTCTTTTGATGAATTGATCGACTTTGCTGTAAACGGAAAACCTTTGCCAAGAAAACCGATCATAATTACGTTTGATGACGGATATTACAGCAATTATGCGTATGCATACCCCATTTTAAAGCAATTTCGAATAAAGGCTACCATTTTTGCCATCGGTTCCTCCTTTGGAAAAAACACCTACAAAGATACGGAATATGAGATCATCCCCCATTTTGGAGTCGAAGAAGCCCTTGAAATGATTGAATCGGGTCTGATCTCCATCGGGAGCCATACGTTCGATATGCACCAGAATCCCGAATACGAATCGGAGAACGCACGTGTCAATCTCGCGCCCCTCCCCACCGAATCCGCCGAAGAATATGAATTAACACTCAAAAACGACCTTTACATGAGCCGTGCATATCTCGAAACCTTACTTCCGGGTCATAACGTGAACGTAATCGCATTCCCGGGCGGCTGTTACAACGATACTGTACTGCGTATCAGCGAGGATGTCGGTTTTGATGCTTCACTCAGCACGACACACGGAATAAGTACAGTTATCCCTGGAGATCCTTCCACCCTTTTGGCGATGAAACGATTCAATATGAACGATATCACGACGACGGAATGGCTTGATGAGCTCCTGAATGCCGCCTCCGCCGACGAGATGACCGATGAAAACGCAAACGAGGATATTTTCTCTGACGAGGAACTGCCCGACACGTCTGACACGACATCGGATAACACAAACGAACCACAGGAATGACGACATGAAAAAAATTGTAATCGGAATCCTTGCTCACGTTGATGCCGGAAAAACCACCCTTTCGGAAGCGCTTCTTTATACCTCCGGTATGATAAAAAAGCTTGGAAGAGTGGACCACCGCAACACGTTTCTTGATACCCATGAAATAGAACGCGATCGTGGTATCACGATCTTTTCAAAACAAGCGGTAATCACCGATGAAAACACCAAAATCACCATTCTCGATACCCCCGGTCACGTCGATTTTTCAGCAGAGACCGAACGTACCCTTGCCGTGCTCGACTATGCAGTGCTCGTAATCAGCGCTTCGGAAGGCGTACAGGCTCATACGGAAACTCTTTGGCTTCTCCTGCGCCGCCTAAACATTCCGACATTCGTTTTTGTAACAAAGATGGATATGGGGGTTGTGAACAAAGCAGAAATTCTCACAGATCTCACCTCGCACCTGTCTCCGTCCATCGTTGATTTTACCGATCCGGACGGACTCGATGAACGAATCGCGCTCTGTGATGAAGAAGTTTTTGAACAGTTTATGGACACGGGTAAGGTGGATACGGACGATATCATCCGTCTCACCGCCTCGACGGATCTGTATCCGTGTTTCTTTGGCAGCGGACTAAAACTGGACGGAATAGCTGACCTGCTCAACGCACTGAAAAAGTATACCGTCGCCCCTTCCCCATCTCCTGGGTTTGGCGCGAAAGTCTACAAAATCGCCCACGATAAATCGGGTGGACGTCTCACGTATATGAAAATCACCGGCGGTACCCTCGGCGTGAGAAGCAGCATCCAATACGAAAACAAAAATTCGATGGACGAAAACAGCCTTATCGAAGAAAAAATCACAGCAATCCGCGTGTACTCGGGAACGAAATTCGAAAGCGTGGATTCGGTCGAGTGCGGGGATATCTGTGCCGTTTCGGGATTATCCTCCACGTATGCCGGTCAAGCGCTCGGAGAGGAAATTGCCATTTATGAGCCGTATCTCGAGCCGGTATTGAATTATCGCATCAAGCTTCCCATAGATGTGGATTCTCGCACAATGCTCCAAAAACTAAAAAAACTGGAAGAAGAAGAGCCCCTTCTTCACCTCGTTTGGAACGAGCGATTCGGGGAGATCCACGCTCAGCTAATGGGAAGTGTTCAAACGGAAATTCTTGAAAGAATCATTCTCGAACGCTTTGATACTCCGGTCTCTTTTGAAGACGGAAGAATTATGTATAAAGAAACCATAGACGCTCTAACGGAAGGAGTCGGGCACTTCGAACCGCTCAGGCATTACGCCGAAGTTCATCTGCTCATAGAACCTCTGCCGCGCGGAAGCGGACTGGTTTTTGACACCGTTTGCGACGAAAATTTTCTCGAACGACACTGGCAGCGATTGGTTCTCACACATCTTGAAGAAAAACAACACAAGGGTGTGTTAACAGGTTCTCCTCTCACAGATGTAAAAATCACGCTTGTCAGCGGTAAAGCACACCTCAAACACACCGAGGGAGGCGACTTTAGAGAGGCAACCTACCGCGCGGTCCGTCACGGACTGATGTGTGCTCTGCAAAAACAAAAGTGCTCTCTTCTTGAACCGTATTTTGAGTTTCGTCTGGAAATTCCCGGAGAGTGCGTGGGACAAGCCATCTCCGACATTCTTGCCGCGAGCGGAACGTTCGATCAGCACGAAGCGGATATGGGAAGCTCGGTTCTGTGCGGACAAGCCCCTGTTGCTACGATGAGCGACTATGCCTCCAAAGTAGCGGCATATACCCACGGAAAAGGTCGTTTCTCCAGCCGTGTCTGCGGATATTTTCCCTGTCACAACGCCGGCGAAGTTATCGAATCCTTTGGTTATCTTCCCGAAAACGATATGGATAACACCCCCGATTCCGTCTTCTGTTCACACGGTGCGGGAACCGTTATCCCCTGGGATCAAGTGAAAGAGTATATGCATCTTTCTTCCGTAATCCCGACGAGCGACGAGCCGATTGCCCCCACGCCACAAATCATCCGTCAAAACGTAAACATCGACGAAAAAGAACTGGAAGCCATTATGGAACGGGAATTCGGTCCCATCAAACGCAGGGTCTACAGCGCACCGAAGAATTCTGTCACACCTGACGTAAAAACCAAAGCATACAAAAAATCCCTCTACATTATCGATGGCTACAATGTGATTTTCGCCTTTGAAGAACTCGCCGCCATTGCCGAAGTGGATCTCGAAGATGCCAGACGGCATTTGTGTGATATTCTTGCGAATTACCATTCGTTTACCAAACGGGACATTGTTGTGGTTTTCGACGCATACAACGTAAAGGGTGCGGTGGAACGTAAATACGATCATCACGGAGTAAACGTCGTTTTCACAAAAGAAGGAGAGCTCGGTGACACTTATATTGAACGTTTAACTCACGAAATCGGGCGGGATTTTTCCGTCCGCGTGGTCACCTCCGACGCACTGATCCAGCTTCAAGCTGTCCGCTCAGGCGTTCTCCGTCTTTCTGCAAGAGAATTCCGCGAGGAGATCCTTAACGTAGATAAAGAAATCTCGGATATTTTAAAAAATCTGAACAAAAAATAACATAAAAAATTCCTCCATCGAATATGGTTAATTACAATATTCAGGAGGAATTTTTATGCTTGTTACCTTTGAATACAACCGCGAGCGCGCTCTTGCCTATGCCAGACGCTGGGCTTTTGACAGAAATCCCCTTTTTGAAAATTACACGGGAATCGGCGGTGACTGCACGAACTTCACCTCTCAAGCCCTGTATGCCGGCTCTTGTGTGATGAATTTTACGCCAACCTTCGGGTGGTTCTATCTGTCCGATTCCTACCGTGCACCTGCCTGGACCGGTGTTGAATTCTTCTATAATTTTATCACGTCGAACAACGGTCCCGCTCCATTCGGTACCGAGACCACAGAAGAAGGGGTTGAAGTGGGAGATATCATTCAGCTTGCCAATGCGAGCGGTGATTATTACCATTCCCTGCTTGTCACAGGTCGAGGAGAAAACGGTATTCTGGTATCCGCACATTCCAATGATGCTTTTGACCGTCCGCTTTCCGATTATTCTTTCGCCACCGCCCGCTATATCCACATCGAAGGTGTCCGTATTGATCTCCCCGATCGATTGTTTCCCAACTGTTTTATCGGTCTTATTTCGGGACGGCAATTATAAAAAAGCTCTTGACAAATATGAGAAAGTACGATATAATATACGTTGTAAATACACGCAGGGTTATCGAAGCGGTCATAACGAGGCGGTCTTGAAAACCCGCGCGTAACTGTTCCTTTTGTTCCCTCAAAATCCTTGTCATATCAAGGGTTTTCGGCATTTTCCATCATACAAAAATTTCATAGTTCTCTCGCGAAATTCTCTCCAAATTCCGGAGCATTTCGCTAAAGATACCCTACGGAGGGTTATCGAAGTGGTCATAACGAGGCGGTCTTGAAAACCGTTTGCCCTCTGGGCACGTGGGTTCGAATCCC
>JAZRNC010000297.1:0-6834 GCA_045647965.1 Eubacteriales bacterium
CAGAACGGGGATATCACCGTGGAAAACACCACGCATACACCTCTTGTGAAAAAGCATAAGGTTCTCGCACTCCCTCTCGTTCGCGGATGCGTAAATTTTGTCGAACAAATGAAGCTGTCGATGGGAATGCTCACAAGAAGCGCCGATCTGCAGGGGATCGACCTCTCCGCCCCCGAATCCAAATTTGAAAAATGGCTTGTCGAAAAGTTCGGCAATAAGCTTTTCACCGTCGTTGCCGCCTTTGGTACCGTTCTCGGACTCGTGCTCGGCATGGGGCTGTTTCTGATGCTCCCCACCCTGATCGCCAAAGGAATCGATTTTCTCTCCGACGGCGCGATCGGCTCCTCCCCCTTCCTTCGCTCCCTGATCGAAGGACTCATCCGTATGGGAATTTTCGTCGCCTATGTCGCACTGACCGCTCTGATGCCCGATATCCGCCGCACGTTTGAATATCACGGCGCGGAACACAAATCCATCGCTTGCTTTGAGTCGGGCGCAGAACTCACACCCGAAAACGCAAAAAAATGCTCCCGTTTCCACCCCCGCTGCGGTACAAGCTTCGTGATCGTGATGCTCATTCTTTCGATCGCGCTGAACTCCTTCCTCACGTGGGACAGCGTGTGGATCCGCTTCGGAAGCAAGCTGCTGATGCTCCCCCTCATCGTCGGACTCGGCTACGAATTCATCCGTTACGCAGGCAAACACACGAACCCCATCACGAAGATCCTCTCCGCACCCGGTCTCTGGCTGCAGAGAATCACCACCCGCGAACCCGACGAATCCCAGCTTGAAGTCGCAATTACCGCGCTGAAAAACGCGCTTCCCGATACATTTACAGAATCTTCTGTAACAGAATCTTCTGTAACAGAGTCTGCCAAAGCGGAAAAATCCGACGATTCCCTCGGTGACGACCAATGACGTACGGGGAAGTCGTAGACCTCCTGCGCCGCGCGGGTATTGAATCCGCCGAGTGGGAGGCATCTCTTCTGATTGAAAAATTCTGCCGTGTCGGCCGCGCAATGATCCTCGCCGACCGTGGACGGGATTATCCCTCACCTGCGCTGTCGGATGCCGCATCCCGCCGCGCCACGCGATATCCGCTCCAATACATCCTCGGCACGTGGGAGTTTTACGGACTTCCCTTCACCGTGGACGAGCGGTGCCTGATTCCGCGCGCGGATACCGAGGTCATCGTGGACGCCGCGCTCGAAGAATTAAAAAACAAAAAAAACGGCAGCCGTTTCCTCGATCTCTGTACGGGATCGGGATGCATCGCGGCAGCCATTCTCCATTCAAACGAAAATACGCGCGGTTTTGCCGTCGAAATTGACGAAGGCACCGCCGCACTTGCTACGGAAAACCTAAAAAATCTCGGACTTCTCCCCCGTTGTCCCGTCATCGTCGGGGATGCCACCACCGATCTCTTTCCGGAGGGTGAACAATTCGACGTGATCGTGTCGAATCCCCCCTACGTGACGAGTGAAGAGATGCTCTCACTGGAGGAGGAGTTATCCTACGAGCCGAAAATCGCCCTCACCGACGGCGGAGACGGCTTGTCCATTCTCCGGAAAATCGTTTCCGTCTATCTGCCACACCTGAAAAAGGATGGTGCGCTGATCCTTGAGCACGGCTGGCAGCAATCCCCCGCCCTCGCCGCGCTCGCCCATGAGAAAGGCTTATCCCATACCCCGATCTACGACTACGCGGGACATATCCGCGGTGCGCTGCTAAGACTGTGAGGTACCTATGAGTTATATCAAATTTTACGATACTACCCTTCGTGACGGCGAGCAGACCCCCGGCGTTCATTTTTCGCGCGCGGGTAAGGTGGAGATCGCCTCCTGCCTCGCCGGTGCCGGTATTGACGTGATCGAAGCGGGATTTCCTGCCTCTTCTGCCGTGGATTTTGACGCGGTGCGTGCCGTTGCCGCGGCGGTGAAGAACGTCACGGTATCCGCACTCGCCCGTATGCTCCACACCGATATTGATTCTGCCGCACTCGCACTCGCTCCCGCAGGAAAAAAACGCCTCCACGTATTCATCGCAACGAGCGATATTCACCTCGAGCACAAGCTCGGCATCACGCGCGAAGAGGCACTGCAGCAGATCGCCGACAACATTGATTACGCAAAAAATCTCGGCGCGTTTGACGAGATCGAATTTTCCGCCGAGGACGCGACACGCTCGGATCGGGATTTTCTCGTTGAAGCTGTAAAAACCGCCGTTCGTCATGGCGCCGACATCATCAATATTCCCGACACCGTGGGGTACGCTACCCCAACGGAGATCTCCTACCTCATCCGCACCGTGCGTGAAAAGGTAGAGGGGGACTATGAACTCAGTATCCACTGTCACAACGATCTCGGTCTTGCCACCGCCAACAGCCTTGCCGCCATCGAAGCGGGCGCGACCCAGGTCGAGTGCACCGTCAACGGACTCGGCGAACGCGCGGGCAACGCTCCTCTTGAGGAGATTGTGATGGCGCTCCGTGTCCGCGGAAAAGTGCTTGGAAACCACAAATTCGGGGTAAAAACCGTCGAAATCTCCGAGACGAGCCGTCTCGTTTCTTCTCTTGCGGGAATCCCCATCGCACCGAACAAAGCCATCGTCGGCAAAAATGCATTCGCTCACGCAAGCGGCATCCACCAGCACGGCGTGATGAGAGCCAGCGAAACCTACGAAATTATGGATCCCGCGGAAATCGGTCTTTCGTCGAACACCATCGTCCTCGGCAAGCTCAGCGGCCGCCATGCCTTTGCTACCCGTGTGCGCGAGATCGGCTATTCTCTCACGAAGGAGGGCATCGAGTCCACCTTCGCCCGTTTTAAAGAGATCGCCGCCAAAAAATCCACCGTTTCCGACGAAGATCTGCGCGCCATCATCGGCGAATACCTCGACTCCCTCGAGGGAATGTTCATCCTCGACTCGTTCCAGATCCAGTCGGGCAACCACATCAAAGCGATGGCTCTCGTTTCCCTCAAAAAGAGGGGTGAGGACGGCACGTTCACCGTCGATCCCGAAACAGAGGGCAGCGCCGTCGTTCTCACCGAAGCCGCCCCCGGAGAAGGTCCCGTTGACGCCGCATTCAACGCCATAAACCGCATTGCCGGCGCCGAATCCACGGAGCTTGTATCGTACGGCATCACCGCCGTCACCGAAGGCACGGACGCGCTCGGCGAAGCAAAGGTCAAAATCAAAGCGGGGGGAACCACGTTCACCGGACGTGGCGTTTCCACCGACGTTATCAAAGCGTCGATCAAAGCCTACCTCGGCGCGATCAATAAATGGAAAAATTCACTGCAATCGGTACAGTGAGGGGAAGATATGAAGATAGAAATTCTTGACACGACCCTGCGCGATGGCGAACAGGGAGCCGGCGTGGAATTTTCCCGCGACGATAAACTGCGCGTCATTCACGCTCTCGACTCACTCGGCGTATCCTATATTGAAGTGGGGATGATCACCGACGAGAGAAGTGCGGAATTTTTCCGTTCTCTCGCCAACGTTACCCTCAGAAACGCCAAACTCGCCGTGTTTACCCAAACCTGCCGCGCGGGGGAGTCTCCCGCGGACAGCACTCTCCTCACTCTTGCCGCCGATGCCCCCACCCCAGCCGCGGTGATCTACGGAAAAGCGTGGCTCTATCAGGTGACCGACGTACTTGGCACGACGGGGGAGGAAAACCTGCGCATGATCCGCACCAGTATTTCCTACCTGAAAAACCACGGCAAGGAAGTTATTTTTGATGCGGAGCATTTCTTTGACGGATATTCCGACTGCCCCGAATACGCGATGCGCGTCATCGAAGAAGCGTTTTCGGCGGGCGCATCGAGGGTCATCCTCTGCGATACAAACGGCGGTATGCTCCCCGACGTCGTCGGACTCGTTTGCCGCGCCGTTTGCGAAAAATACAAAAACATAGGCATTCACTGCCATAACGATATGGGAATGGCGGCAGCTTGCACCGTTTCCGCCGTTCTCTCAGGCGCCGTACAGGTACACGGTACGATCTCGGGAATCGGCGAGCGATGCGGTAACGCCAACCTCAACACGCTCATCCCCGTTCTGCAAATGAAGCTCGGCTTCGACTGCATCGGCGATAAGCTCTCGCGCCTCACCAAGGTCGCCCGTGCCGTCAACGATGCGGGAAATCTTTCCTTCGATGAGAGCGAACCGTTCGTCGGCGGCTATGCGTTCACGCACAAAGCGGGCGCACACATCGACGGCGTGACAAAATCCCCCCGCTCCTTCGAGCATATCACCCCCGACGTCGTCGGAAATACCCGAAACATCGTGGTAAGTGGTCTTTCGGGACGCGCCGCCGTCATCGACAAAATGCGCGCGTATCTGCCGAGCGAGTCATTCGATAAGGATGATCCGCGCGTGATCGACACCGCCTCCATGATTCGTGAGCGAGAAGCCTCGGGGTACGATTACGAAGATGCGGGTGCCTCTCTTGCTCTCGCCATCGACGAACAGCTCGGCCGCCGTCTGGAATTCTTCAGTCTGCAAAGTCTCAAGGTGATCGTGACGGATGGCGCACACGGAGAAAACTTCACCGCCTCCGCCGTCATCAAGATCTCCGTCGGTGAGAAAGAAGAGCTCTCGGCAGGGGAAGGAAACGGTCCCGTCAACGCCCTCGACGAAGCTCTGCGGCGCGCACTTCTCCGATTCTACCCCGAAATTTCGGAAATGAAGCTGACGGACTACCGCGTCCGCGTTCTCGACTCCAAAGCAACCGCTTCCGAGGTTCGCGTTTCCATCGAATCCTCCGACGGCACCTCCGTATGGCGTACGATCGGCGTCTCGTCCGACGTCATCTACGCAAGCTGGCTTGCCCTGCGCGATTCTGTGGAATATATGCTCAGCCGCAGACGAATGGCAGAAGATCGTTGATCCCAAATCCGTAATTTTATTATCGTTTTACATTTGTAATTCTATTGAGGTTTATTATGAAAACTGTTCTTGTTCTGTTCGGCGGCCGCTCGTCCGAATACGAAGTCTCTCTTCAGTCCGCGTTCGGCGCGCTTTCGAACATCGACCGCGAAACCTACCGCGTTCTCTGCGGCGGTATCACCAGAGAAGGTCGATTTTATCTCTACGATGGGGATATTTCCCACATTCCCACCGACAAATGGCACTGTGGGGGTGGCGTGATCCATCCGCTGTCCCTCGATCTCTCGACGGGAAAGCTCTTTTACACCGAAGAAAACGTGCGCACGGATCTGGACGTTGACGTCGTTCTTCCGATGATCCACGGAAAATTCTGCGAGGACGGTACTCTGCAGGGAATGTTTGCCGTCGCTGGCATCCCCGTCGTCGGATGTGACTGCCAGTCCTCCGCCGTTTCTATGGACAAAGCACAGACCAAAGCCGTCGTTTCCGCGGAGTGCGGGATTCGTCAGGCAGCCTCCGTGGTCGCAAAAAGCGGCGAAATCGTCACCGAAGAAGATGTCACCGCCCTCCGCAAACGATGCGAAAAAGCACTCGGTTATCCGATGTTCATAAAGCCCGCGCGTGCCGGTTCATCCGTCGGCGCATCCAAGGTAAAAACCGCCGATTCCTTCGCCGCCGCTCTTGACGCCGCATTCCGCGAGGATACGAAGGTACTGATCGAAGAATGCATCGTCGGTGTGGAAGTCGAAGTTGCTGTTCTGGAAGAGCACGGCAAATACCTCGTGGCTCACCCTGCCGAAATCGACGTGGGAACGAGTGAATTCTACGATTACGAAACGAAATACGTCAGCGACGCGTCGTCGTACTATCTGCCCGCCCGCCTTTCCGCCGAAAAGCAGGACGAGGTGCGCGGATACGCCGAAAAGATCTTCCGCGCTCTCGATTGTCGAGGATTTTCGCGCGTGGATTTCTTCTATACGAAAGCCGGCGAGTTCGTGTTCAACGAGATCAATACCCTGCCGGGATTCACACCGATCTCTATGTACCCAAAAATGATCCTGAACGAGGGTATCTCGTACGCCGAGCTCCTCTCACGCCTCATCGAATCCGCATTGTAAAGGAATATTAACATTTATCGGGGGAAGGAAAACTTTTTTGAAAAAAAGCTTTTCCTTCCCCCGAACCCCCATCTTTTCAAAAAACTCTATAAAGGAGAATGGGGGCACATATTATGAATATGTTAGTTTATCTTCTCTAACAAAAACAATGGTTGTCTACCAATGATAATCAAATCTGTTACATTAGAAACATCGTAACCGTTATTTTCATACTCCTGCAATAAAGCCTGTTCGCTCGAATATATAATTTCTTGACCGTACCACGATTTTGAGGATTGAGGTGTAAGCTCTAAATATACAATTTTATCTTCTGCCATAAATGTCAATATTGTATGCACCTTATTTTTCTTTTTGTTGTGCAATAACCATATCTTACACGGGACATTTATCTTATCAAGTATCGATTTCATCGCTAAAACAACATCTACACAAGTGCCGATTTTTTCTTTTAATGTAACATTCGGTTCTTGAACGAGATAAATTGTCTTTGAAAGATAATAGTATTCATTATCAAAGCCACTTTTCATATTTGGCTTGTATTTTTGACCATTTATAATAAAGCCATACTCAAAACCGTTATTATATAAGTTAGCTCTTAATATATCACATATTTCTTTGATCGTCATTATAAATTCTCCCATCTTTACTTTATCACAAGTTTCGCCTTTGTTTAACAAATGCATCGGGCGAAAACCAATACCTCTTACGTTGCACGTATCCAAAGGCTCCCTCCGGGAGGGAGCTCCCGACGAAGTCGGGTGAGGGAGAGTGCGTTACAATGAAGTGAGTGCAAGCCCAAAGTTACGCAGGCTCCTTCCGT
>JAZRNC010000298.1:0-7702 GCA_045647965.1 Eubacteriales bacterium
TCCGACTTAGCAGTACGAAATTGAATATACCTACTGACAGGAAAAGGACAGTAAAAAAGCCGATATGGATTTTATTCCGTATCGGCTCTTTTCTATTGCACCACCACTTTCGATGGTGAGTAAGTGCGCACTTCCTGATAGTTTTTAGTGATATGCTGTCTTCGACATCGTGATATTTTTGCTACGGCAAAAGTGATATTACTCTGCAGGCAGAGCAGTTATATTCTATTCGCCCTATAAACTCGCGAAGCGAATATCACTCGGCGTAAGCCGAATACCACTGCGTAGCAATATAACTCGCCACAGGCGAATAGAGTTGGAGTTGTGTCCTTAGGAACACAACGCCATCTCGCCCCGTTTTGTGGGGTCGGCAAGACTTATTTTTCGTTTTTGTAAATTTCCTTAAAGTACTTGTAGGTGTCAACCTTCAGTTCGCCGCAAGCGGGTTCGTCACAAGCAATGATTCCATCCTTGTGAAGCTGTAATGCGCTTATCGTCCAAGCATGGTCAACGCCGCCTTCCACACAATGACGCAGTGCGCGCGCCTTGTTGTGTCCGCTGATCAACAGCAATACCTGCTTCGCATCGCAAACGGTACCAACGCCGACAGAAAGAGCGGTCTTCGGAACCTTGTTCACATCGTTATCGAAGAAACGAGAGTTAACGATCAGTGTATCCTCTGTCAACGCGCGAATACCTGTTCTGGATGTCAACGAAGTAAAGGGCTCGTTGAATGCAATGTGACCGTCAACGCCGCTGCCGCCAAGGAACAGATCAATTCCGCCGTAAGATGCAATCTTATCCTCGTAACGCTGGCACTCTGCTTCCAGATCCTCTGCCATACCGTCGAGAATGTTTATGTTTTCTGCGGGAATATCGATATGATTGAAGAAGTTATCGTGCATAAAATACCAGTAACTCTGGTCGTGCTCTCTCGGCAAACCAACGTATTCATCCATATTGAAGGTTACTACGTTTTTAAACGTAACCTTACCCTCTTTGTTCATTTCGATCAGTCTTTTGTAAACACCGAGGGGAGAAGAGCCTGTCGGCAAACCGAGCACAAAGGGACGGTTCTCCTTATGATTATTGATGGCATCGGCAATATGCTGTGCTGCCCATTCACTCATCGCACTGTAGTTTTCTTTGATGATCAGTTTCATATTTTTTACTCCTTAACATAATTTTTTAAATCTACCTCTTAATTGTAACACATATTGAGGGATTCGTAAAGATGTTTGAAATAATTTTACGTTTTTTTCCAAAAAAAGCTTTCCTCACGATGAAGCTTGGGCAGAAAGATAGCACGCGACTCCACTTGATTCTCCGATTCGGGTGTGGTATAATAAAAAATGTGATCAAAAAAAACGATGAAAGGATAATGTTATGAAACCCATTCCACATTTCACATTCGAAAGAACGAAACTCATCCCCGGCTTTGACGGAAAGGAATGCAAAATCTACCCGAGACTGGTGGAAACCGAATACGGTATGTTTCTCTCTTATAGTATGCTGCTTCTTTCGGGAAGTGACGTTTTTAACGATACATTTTTTATAAAAAGTGTCGATGGCGGCAAAACCTTCGGGGAGGCGGAAAAACTCTCCAGAATCGAGACGACATCGAACGGGATCCGTAAAATCTTCACCGGCAACACCGAATATTACAGTAATTACCACAAAAAATGGTTCGTTTTCGGAAACGAATTGAGTTACGAAAACGATGAACACCCAATCCTTGTAGGCGGCGTTGCCATCAATGAGGCAGGCTATGTGCTCCGTGACACCCAAAGCGGTCAATACGTGGGAGACGTACACCCTCTGCCCCTTCCCTTCGAGTATCTTTCCGCCGCCCCCCACGCTCAGGTCGTCGAATACGAAAACGGAGATTTTCTTCTGAGCTACTACGTGCGGCCGAAGGGGGAGATCAAGCCGATGGTGCTGGCTGTTCGCTACCGCTACGAAAACGGTGCGCTCTCCATCGTCAAAATGGGAAGCTTCCTTGATTTTCCCGCCTCTGCACGCGGACTCGTCGAGCCGTCAATCGCGAAGCTGGGCGAGCGTTATTATCTGACTCTTCGCACGGACGAGCAGGGACTTCTTTCCGTGAGTGAGAACGGCTTTGACTATTCCACCCCCACTCCCTGGAAATGGGACGACGGAAGCATTCTCGAAAATTACAACACGATGCAGCGATGGATACGGCACAAGGATCAGTTGTACCTCGCTTACACCAGACGCGGAGCGCACAACGACCACGTTTTCCGTCACAGAGCCCCGATCTTTATGGCTCGTTTTGACGAGGAAAAGATGTGCCTTGTCCGAGATTCCGAGGTCATCTTAGTCCCCGAGCTTGGCGCAAGACTCGGCAATTTCACCGTAACCGAACGCGCGTGCGGCGAAATCTGGCTTGTGACCGCGGAATGGATGCAGCCCATCGGATGCGAAAAATACGGCAGCGACAACGCAATCTGGATCGCGAAATTACGCTTTGAATAAACAAGGAGTAACAAAATGACTATTTATTTTATTCGACACGGATATCCCGACTACTCAACCGACAGTCTGACCGCACTCGGCAAAAAGCAAGCGGAAGCCGTGGCAGAGCGTTTGGAAAACTGCGGAATAGAGAAAATATACTCTTCCACACAAGGAAGAGCGATGGAAACCGCCGGATATACTGCAGCTCGACTCGGACTTGACGTGATCCCGTGTAAATTCATGCGCGAGCTGCAATGGGGTGCACGCGACGATGAGGAGATTGCCGGAGAAGGTCAGTCTTGCCAACCTTGGACGGTTGCCGGTACATACACCACAGAAGGAAAATCTCTGCGAAGCGACGATTGGCAAACGAGTGATCCTTACAGCAAAAGCAAAATAGTCAACAGCGTTAAGATGGTAATGGAAGGACTGGATGCGTGGCTTCAGGACCTCGGATATCAGCGCGAGGGTGAGTATTACCGAGTCGTAGGGGAAAACACCAACAAAACCGTCGCGATCTTCAGCCACGCCGGTTCTTCTTCCGCGGCAATCGCGCATCTTCTCAATATTCCGTTCCCCCAGATCTGCGGAATGTTTGACATTGACTTTACCACCGTCACCACTGTTAAACTTCCAAACCGCGTCGGACAGCTCATATGCCCCAAGCTGCATCACCTGGATTCAAGTCACATCGCCGATCTTCACGAATAACATATAGAATAACGAAATATAAAAGAATACCGCATTTAGTGTCATTAAGACAAGTCGCGGGGGAACGTTTTTAAAAGTTCCCCCGCATTTTTATGTTATTGACACCGCTCTCGTCCTTGCCTCACAACATTATTTCACTGAATTCCTTTGGATAATGAATCTTATACCACATCAGCGTTGCCGCTAACTGGACAATGGTAACACCGTGTGCTTTCGGGAATAAATAATGACTCTTTCCGATTGAATCGACAAACCAATCCTCCAGCCCGATTGCTTTCAGAGTGAATTTAATCTCATCGGGAATGCCGTTTTTTGCATAGATTCCCCGACGTGCATCTTCCATCACCTTATATGCAAATCCCGTATCGGTTATTCCTTTGGCTATCATCTTTTCCTTTATATCATTGAACACATCGTCGCGATAAGCGATCACATTTTTCACGTCAACACCTTGATTTATGAGATCCCTCGCATTGTCAAACCATACTCCTGTGCCGTGAGACAATCCCGCGATCTGAATCAAATCATAAAAGGATTGAGGCACGACTTGTTCCACTATATTTTTACAAAAATTCGAACTGAACTCCGTAATACCATCGGTATTTCCTCTTTGAAACTCGGCAAGCACTTCAGCTTGAGAAAAATTTACTCTCTCAAACGCTGTTGCTGTTGCGCGTTCCAAGGCTTGATACCGTTCAAACTCTGTATTTGCTAAAAATGTAACGGAACAAACGGATTCACCCGAAGTGGCGGTATAAGTTATGTGACGATTTTCTTCCTGTTCTGTAGCGGTCAGTTTACAATCCTTGAAATAGGTATCTATGACGGTTTTGGCAGCTTTCAAAAAACACGGAGACATTGCCACGTGACACCTCAGGGTTGTTTGTACAGCGTGGCGATAGGTTTCGAACGGCAAATTATGTCCGTCCGTTTGCATTTCTTTTCCGCAAGAACATTTCTTCCGCGGAAGATCAAAAGAGTCATCCGCGCTGTTATCAAAGCTAACCGTGCGGCAATCCGGGCAATAATAATGCGGTTTCAAGGGACTCGTCTCCGTCGCTCCGAGAAGATAAGCGACAAAAGATGCCCCCGTTCCGCCAAGTACGTGAATATGCTCGCCTTGCTTTTTGGCTTCCGCGGCAAGTACGGACAACAAATCCAAACTTACAATCATATCCGTATACTGCATTTCTGCCTGCTCTGCCAGAAAACGGTTTACGATTTCAATAGGAGCAGGATTACCGTAGCGTTCACACATAGCATCATAGGCTTTATTCCATAGTTGTTTTTTCATTGCAAATACTCCTTTTGTGTCCTTTTTTTTAAAGGAATGATATTTGCAAGTCAGAAGCTCATCGACGCTGACCTCGAGTATTTCACTGAGCTTATATAAAATATTGCTCTGCGGCTTGGAAGAACCGTTCTCCCATTTTGAAACCGCTTTGTCGGAAACGCCGACGAGCGTACCGAGCTGATACTGCGTAAGGCCTCTGCGCATCCTCAGCTCATGCAGAAAATTACCAAAACTATAGTCTCTCATAATATCCTCCGTCTGCTTGCTGATTGTATTATAACATGAATATCCGAGCTATTCAAGACGGCAGATATCTACCTACGGTAGAAAAAACAAACCTCCGAGTCCCAGCACTGCCAATCCCACAAAGCATTTTTCTATTGACTCCGCTTCCTCTTTTGTGTTAAAATAAAGATAAACAAGAAACCAACCTCGAAAGGATTTCGTTATGCGACAAATAAAATACTTAAAAGATAATTTTCGATTTAAAAAATACGCTCCGGGAGAAGTAGACGCCGCGGCTCTTCTGACCGATTTCGACGATTCCGATTGGCGAGTGGTCTCCGTACCGCACGACTGGGGAATCGAGGGAGATTTTGACGCCGAAAACGACCTGACATTCAACGGTGTCGTACAGGACGGCATCAAAAAAAATATTCCCCACACGGGACGAACCGGAGGACTCCCCACGGTCGGCGAGGGTATCTACCGCAAGTGGATCGAGATCGACGACGCGGAAACGGTCGTTCTCGAACTTGATGGCGTTATGTGGGAAAGCCATATTTTCGTCAACGGAACCCGTGTGGGCGGCTGTCACTTCGGTTACCTCTCCTACGAAGTTGACCTCACTGACTACGTAGTACCCGGTGCTAATCTGATCGCGATTCACGCCATCGTCTACCCGGACTGCTCCCGTTGGTATTCGGGTGCCGGACTTTACCGCAACCTGCGACTTGTCACCAAGCCCAAGGCCCACATATCCTATAACGGTGTCTGGGTACGTCAGATCTACGCCGACAAAGAATCTGCGCTCTTTGATATTTCCGTTCATACCGTCGGCACGGCTGGATTTACGGCGCAAATCACCGATCCGCAGGGAGAAGTCACCGTACTCTCCACCGCAGACGATAAGCTCTCCTATTTCATTGAAAATCCTCACCTATGGGACGTGGATTCGCCCACTCTCTACACGGCGGAGATCACGCTTGACAGCGGCGACTCCGTGACGGTACGCTTCGGTGCAAGATGTACCGAATTTACCAAGGACGGCTTTTTCTTAAACGGCCGCTATCTGAAAATGAACGGCGTTTGTATGCACCACGACATGGGTTCGATCGGAACCGCCGTCAACCGTTCCGCTCTGCTCCGTCAGATCGAGATCCTGAAAGGGATGGGGGTCAACGCAATTCGCACGAGCCACAATCCGCCCGCCCCCGAGCTTCTCGATCTTTGCGACGAATGCGGAATTCTTGTCATCGACGAATTTTTCGACGAATGGAAAATGCATAAAATACAAAACGGTTACAGCCGGTATTTTGACGAGCACGCCCTCTCCGACGTAGAAAGTATTGTTCGCCGGGACCGCAATCACCCCTCCGTCATTATGTGGTCCATCGGCAACGAGATCGTGGAACAGTACGAAAAAGACGGTTGGAAGATCGCGCGTATGCTGAACGATAAAACGCACGAGGTTGATCCCAGCCGCCCCACCACCGTAGGATGCAACGTTTATCCCGAGTGCTTTGACAACCGCCTCGCCTTTTACGTGGACGTTGTAGGACTGAATTACAAACCACTTTTCTATAAGGAAACGAAAGAAAAATACCAAAACGTACTCATCGTCGGCAGTGAGACCGAATCGTGTATCTCCACGCGCGGGGTCTACGAGCTCCCGGCAAAGATCCACATCGGCATGGCGAAAAATAACGATCTGACCGTCTCGGATTACGGTCTGTGTGCACCGCCGTGGGCGTATTACGCCGAACGCGAACTTGCACTCCAGCAGGACTGCCCGGACGTGATGGGTGAATTTATTTGGACGGGGTTTGACTACCTCGGAGAACCGACACCTTACTACTCGGAATGGCCCTCGCGAAGCAGTTATTTCGGCGTGGTGGATCTTGCGGGACTGCCGAAAAACCGATACTGGTGCTACCGCGCGGCGTGGACCGATATTCCCACTCTTCACATCTTCCCCCATTGGAACTGGGAGGGTAAGGAGGGCGAGATCGTTCCCGTCCACGTCTACACCAACCATGAGGAAGTTGAGCTCTTTATTAACGGAGTCTCATGGGGAAAACGCCGTCACAAAGAGGTCGGCATCGACGATGCTTCTCAACTCGAGCGTTTCCGCCTGATGTGGAACGAGACGGTCTACACCCCCGGTGAAGTGTGCGCCGTTGCATACAAAAACGGCAAAGAAATCGAACGAAAAGTCATCCGCACGGCAGGGGAACCGTACCGCATCGAGCTTTCGGCATACAGTGAAACGATTGCAGCAGACGGCGAGAGTCTCAACTACGTGACCGCCTCCATCGTAGACCGTGACGGCAATCTCTGCCCGAACGCCGCTCACCGCCTGACGTTCTCCGCGGAAGGGGCAGCCTTTGTTTACGCCACCGATGCGGGAGATCAGCGCGAGACCGAAACCTTCCTCCGTCCCGACAAAAAGGCTCTTTCAGGAATGCTTGTCTGCTGTCTGAAAAATAACGGCACCAAAGGAAAAACCGTCGTCTCCTGCGCGGCAGAAGGGCTCATCCCTGCCGAGCTCTCCTTTGACTGCATCTGAGGTTGGAACGTATGGGGATCCTATAAGCAGCGGGGAAAACTTTTTTAAAATGTCCCAATTCGATTTAGTGTTCCTGATCGATGAAAATGCGTTTGATAAATGAGAATTTACAGGAGAAATGTAATGGTTATTGAAACAGAACATCTATTATTAAGAGAAATGACAGAAAATGATTTCGATGCACTTTACAAGGTCCTGGCAGATTCGGATATCATGCAACATTATCCATACACTTTTGACGACGCAAGAGTGTATGGCTGGATAAATAGAAATATTGAAAGATACAAAACATTTGGCTTTGGCTTGTGGGCGGTATGTTTGAAGGACACAGGCGAAATGATAGGTGATTGCGGATTGACAATGCAATCAATCAACGGGCAAATAAAACCTGAAATCGGATATCATATAAGAGCAGATAAACAAAGAAAAGG
>JAZRNC010000299.1:0-3541 GCA_045647965.1 Eubacteriales bacterium
TAATGCATTGAAATAAGAGGAGGGAGAGGAACTTTTTTCGGAAAAGTTCCTCTCCCTCCTCTTTGCCCCCCTCCCACCCCTCAAAAAACTTCAAAAGGGAAGGGGAATATTATGTACGGATTTATTTTACAACGTAAATGCTCACCGGACCAAGCAGCCCACCGGCTACCGAGTATTTTTCTTCGTATACACGCATATTGGCGTGATAGGGACCGGCGTAGTATGCGGGAGTGTTTTCCGGCTCGAAGAATTTCGCGTTGTGGCAGACGTTGGAGATGGTATTGGCAACTACGATTTTTAACTCATCGTTCGGCTTTACCTTATGGAAGGGGCATCCGAGTGAGAGAGTGTACGGCGGCATAGTGACCTCTCCGATTTTTTCACCGTTCAGGTAGACCTTGGCGAAGTGGTGGACACTGCCGAGGTCGAGCATCACGGTACCGTCTTTGGTATCAAAGTCGGGGATTTTGGCTGTGTAGGTCGCCTCTCCCGAGTAGGAGATGTCCCACGGAGTCAACCCGTCCAGTTTTTCACCGTTCGATTCGGTGAAGAATTCGTTCAGCGGTGCGTTGATCTTGTCGAGTGTATAACGGCGGCTCATATATGCCGTAAATTCCGTGATCTGTCTGCGAGTGCCGTCGATTTCTTTTGCGATAGGCTTTACGTTCTGCGGATTGTCACAGAACAGGATCATAATTCCCTCGCCGCGGAGCAGTTTTACGGGGATGCGTACGGTACTACCCACACGTTTGTATTCGATTTCGCAGATATCACCGGTTTCAAGGTCAATGGCGTACGGGATTCTGGTTGATTTTATTTCGATGGTGTCACGGATCGTGTCTCCTGCGCAGGATGTGATGAAATAGCACTCGTCCGCATTGTCGAATGTCAGCTTGCGTGCAAGGAGCTGTCTGCGCGTGCGTCCGATCACGGGAACGATCTCTTTGCCTGTTTTTTCGAGTTTTTCGATGATTTCGGGCTGTTCAAATTCACCGAGCGGAATGAACACATTGTCGTAGCGTACGTTTTTGCAGATGAGTGTACCGTTTTCGACGGTAGCGTTGGCTACCAGCTCCTCATCGATGATATCGAAGGAAACGCAGGCGCTCTCAAGCATATTTCCGAGATCGCGGAAGCTTTTTTCTGCCGCGAGACCTTTTTCGCCGCAGGCGCCGATCGAGCGAAGGGGATAGTACAGCGCGGTGTGAATGTCAGCCTTCGATTCCTGCAGGATCTTGGACAGACGTGCGGTGTAGTTATTTATCTGACCGAGGCAGTCCATGCCGAGATTTCCGCTGTGGAAGTTGGGGCGGCACTGGAGCGACATCGCGGTGCTTCGATCAAACGTGATCGACATAAAATTGAATAGACTGATACCGCGGACGGCTTGGACGTTCACGCCAAAGCGCATTTCTTCGGGGGTAACGTGTGAGCCGTAGACTGCGAAGGATTCACTGAGACACTTCGAGTGACCGCACTGACGTGCTGCAGACGACGCGATAAGCGGAAAGAAATCGAACTGATACGGGTCGTTTTTTACGGCTTCGGGGTAGGTGATCTGCGACCAGATGACGTCGACTCCGGGAACGTCAAAAGCACGCAGAGAGCGCATAAGATTACCGTAGCGTTTGCGGTAGGTGCCGTTTGTCGCATGGTCGTTGTCAATATGACCGGTCGACTCCATGTTGTGCTCGTTCAGCCACTTCTTCATCGGCAGGAAGTAGTTGTCGCAGATGAGATCTCCGCAGAGCATAGTGTAGTCACTCTTTGCACGGTATTCGGCATCGGTAGTCGGAGACTTGCGGCTGAAGATTACGGGGGCGTAGTCGAGCACGTCATAGCCGTAACGATCCTGGAACATCGTATCAAATCCATCGGTCCACTGACCCATAAATGCCTCGTCGTCGAACATCAGTGTGACGTCGGTGCCCATCGCATCGCCGAAGCGTTTTTTGAGTGCTTCGTGAGTGACCTCGAGGAACGTTTCGACGTTGAGCATTTTTGCGTTATCGGTACGGGTACAGCGCGGAGCATCGCCGTCGACCACAATGAATTCGATAACGGTGGTGTCGGTATCGAAGGTATCACCTGCGTGTATGCGTTCACCGACGACAAAGGCGGATATCCCGTTTTCCGACGGTTCATATGCCGTACCTGCCTTAACGGTGATCTCCGATGCACTGACGGAGCGGTAGTAAAGCTCGGGATGCTTCTGTCTTACAAGACCCGATGCAAAGCCCGACGGAAAACCGGCCTCGTTGTAAAGCCAGGAGCACATACCTTTTTTCTTACCGTACTCATAGGCGTGGTAAACGAGATCGATATATTCATCGGTAAGATAATCGGGTTACAAATGGGTGCGACGTGAATCGGGACTGAAATTTTCGGGTTCACCGAGTGCATAGAAAGCCCGTATTCCGGCATCATACATTTCATCGAGCTGTCGCTCGATTTCTTCCTTTGTGACGGTGGTGTCCCACAGCCAAGTGTAGGCGGGGTGGTAAGTAGAAGGAATTTGTTTGAAATCCATAGTGTTTTCCTTTCTATGTGTGGATCACTGCAAAATTTGTTTTTTTAATTTTCCGCTGATCTTGTATTCTTCAAACGGCTGTTCGGCGTATTTGATGACCTGCGTACTTTCGTGCCCGTCGCGAAGCTCCATCACAACGATCAGCTCGTCCCCATCTCCTATGTTTACCGAGTCGGCGATCATGCGACGATAGTTATACATAAATTTTTCTTTCGTCTCCACGGCGCGTGCGGGGAAGGTTTCACCCGTGGTCGTGTTCTTCAGATGGAACGTGAATTCCATTCCCATCTCCATGTCGGTGTATTCGTACGCGCTGTCGTTCCAACGGACGGCGAACTGCACTTCTCCCGAGGTCGGTTCATAGTAGAATCCATAGGCGGAGAAATATCCTTCGACGGAATTTTCGCGGTGCGTTTCAGCGGTCAGAAGATGCGTATTTCCTGCCGTATACGATGCGATGACGGCATCCGTTGCCGTGGGTTTTGAAAACGTGGATTTGTCCGCCATCATAAAACAGCGAACGATGAACATCGCGCAAAGAATGAGCACGATGACGGTGGCACAGCGTGAAATAATTTTTCCCATAATCTATCCTCCGAGGCGGCGGTTACCGTTGAATGTGCATGATTACACGGTCGCCTTTGTAATCAAAAATGTTCCATAGTATTTTATTCATTATAGCAAGTAAGTTTGAACAATTCTATCGTTTTCGGAAATATTTTTGCATTTTGCCCCGCAAAATCTACTCCGGACGCAAAAAAGCAAAAGGAAATACAAAAAAACACAGAAATTTTATCGAAAATCATTGACATAAATGGATAAATTGGTTATAATATATAGTATCATGGAAAGTGTGCCGAAATGGGAGGGATGGTCTGGTGAAAATTGATGTTACCGAACTTATGAACCATCGCGCTGACAGTATTAAGTTTGAGTACGAGTTTGACCCCGAGCATACCGATGTTCCGTGCGTGGATCTTCCGGAGGATATAACGATTCCGAAAAACGGGA
>JAZRNC010000300.1:0-10430 GCA_045647965.1 Eubacteriales bacterium
CCTCGCGACCCGATGGATGAAAAGAACGTTGTGATCGAGATACGCGCAGGTGCGGGCGGTGATGAGGCGGCTCTGTTTGCCGGAGTGCTCTACCGTATGTATACGATGTATGCGGATACGAAGCGTTATAAGACCGAAGTCGTCAGCGTAAACGAAACGGGACTCGGCGGTTTTCGTGAAATTACGTTTCTCGTAACGGGAAACGGTGCGTACTCGCGACTGAAATATGAAAGCGGCGTTCACAGAGTACAGCGAGTTCCCGAAACGGAGGCGTCCGGTAGAATTCATACGTCAACGGCGACTGTTGCGGTTCTCCCCGAAGCGGAGGATGTGGAAATCGAGATCAATCAGAACGATCTGGAAATCGAAACGATAAAATCAAGCGGTGCCGGCGGTCAGCACGTTAATAAAACGGAGTCTGCCATCCGAATGATCCACAAGCCCACGGGAATCGTCATTGAGTGCCAGGATGAGCGAAGTCAGTTTAAAAACCGCGACAAGGCAATGAAACTTCTGCGCGCCAAGCTGTTTGATATGAAAACACGCGAACAAAATGAGAAGATTGCGAGCGAACGGCGTTCTCAGGTTGGGACGGGTGACAGAAGTGAGAGAATCCGTACCTATAACTATCCTCAGGGACGTGTTACGGATCACCGTATCGGATTTACGATACACGCGATTGAAAATTTCCTTGACGGAAATATTGACGTGATGATCGATGCACTGGCAACCGCAGAAACCGCGGAAAAACTCAAAAACGGAGAACAGACAATATAGTTTGACATACAGGATAGAATGAAGACCGAATTTTTAAAAATAACAGGAAATAAAATATCCGATGAGGAAATCATCCGTCGAGCCGCGGATGTAATTCAACGAGGGGGACTCGTTGCCATCCCGACGGAAACGGTGTACGGGTTGGCAGGAAGTGCGCTGCTTTCGGAATCGGCAGAAAAAATCTATGCCGCCAAAGGCAGACCGGCGGATAATCCGTTAATCGTTCATATCGCTACTCCGTCGGATGCGGAGAGAATTGCATATACAAACGAGCTGTACTATCGCTTGGCGGAGACATTTATGCCGGGACCGCTGACCATTATATTAAAAAAACGGGAAATCGTACCTGATTCCGTTACAGCGGGAATGGATACGGTAGCCATACGCTGTCCGTCAAACGACGTAGCTCACCGTCTGATCGAGGTATCCGGACATCCGATCGCCGCACCGAGTGCGAATCGTTCGGGAATTCCTTCCCCGACAAGCGCAGAGCACGTTCGGTGTGATATGGACGGACGAATTGAGATGATCCTTGACGGAGGCGAGTGTGACATCGGCCTTGAATCCACGGTCATCAAGCTCGAGGAGGAAAATGGTTGTACTATCCTTCGTCCGGGGGCGGTAACGGAGGAAATGCTCGGTGAAGTATGCAGTTTCGTTTCGGTATCAAAAGCAGTGATCGATCCGCAAATTGCCGATAAGATCAAACCGGAATCCCCGGGAATGAAGTATAAGCATTATTCACCGAGTGCGGAAGTTATCCTTGTGGATGCGGATGATGCCGTTTTTATTGAGTACGTAAACCGCACCGCAAACGGGAAATTCGGCGTAATCACGTCAGAGGATAATGCAAGTAAATTAAATGGCGGAACCGTTTTGCTGACGGGAGAACAAAGAAATGCGAGGGAAGAATCCCGCAAACTCTTCACGCTCCTGCGTCGTGCCGACGAGCTTGGTCTTGACAAAGTATACGTTCCTCTTCCGCCCGCAAACGGGGAATATCTGGCGTTATATAATCGTCTGATCCGCGCGGCGGGCTGTAAAACAGTGAAACCTGAACGATAAGAATACGAACATTTTTATGAGGTTATAATGGCAAGAAAGAAAAAAGACACAGAAGAGATTAAATCGGTCGTTTCAGCCGAGATCACCGATCAGCAGATCACCGATACAATAGAGAAAAACTTCATGCCGTACGCGATGAGCGTTATTGTTTCCCGCGCGATCCCCGAAATCGACGGATTTAAGCCATCACATCGTAAACTCCTTTATACGATGTATAAAATGGGACTTATGACGGGGGCTCGAACCAAAAGCGCAAACGTGGTAGGACAGACGATGCGACTAAATCCGCACGGCGATATGGCGATCTATGAAACTCTCGTTCGCTTGACAAGGGGAAATGATGCACTGCTGCATCCGTTTATTGACTCTAAGGGAAGCTTTGGCAAACAGTATAGCCGTGAGATGGCATTTGCCGCACCGCGATATACGGAAGTGAAACTTGACCCGATATGTGCGGAACTGTTTGGCGGGATTGATAAAAATGCCGTCGATATGGTACCGAACTACGATAATACAATGGATGAACCCACGCTTTTGCCAACGTCCTTTCCGAATATTCTCGTGTCTCCCAATATGGGAATTGCTGTCGGACTTTCCTCCACGATCTGCTCCTTTAACCTTGGCGAGATCTGTGACGGTACGATTGCCATTATTAAGAATCCGAGAATTACCACGGAAGCTCTTCTCGATATTATCAAAGCGCCCGATTTTTCCGGTGGTGCGAATTTGATATACGACCGTGACCAGATGCGTCAGATATATGAAACCGGAAGCGGCAAATTCAAAATGCGCGCGCGGTATCAGTATGACAAAGCGAAGGGGATCATTGAGATCACGCAGATCCCGTATTCTACCTCCATTGAACTCATCCTCGGTAGGATCAAAGAGTTAATAAAGGAAGGAAAATTCAGAGAAATTTCCGAAATCCGCGATGAAATCGGAAATGCAGGATTCAAATTGGCGATTGACGTAAAACGCGGAACGGATGCCGATCAGCTTATGGCGAAATTATACCGTCAAACAACGCTGGAAGATAGTTTCACTTGTAATTTCACCCTTCTGATTAACGGTTCCCCCCGCCAGCTTGGTATCCGTGCCATTCTTGACGAGTGGATTATCTACCGACTCGGATGTGTGCGACGCGAACTGTCGTTTGAATTGCAGAAAAAGAAAGAGAAACTGCACCTGCTTCGCGGACTTGGCAAAATACTGATCGACATTGATAAGGCAATCAAGATCGTTCGTGAAACGGAAAAGGAATCGGACGTTGTTCCCCATCTTATGGAGGGATTCTCCATTGACGAGATACAGGCGGAATATATTGCGGAAATCAAGCTTCGTCATTTGAACCGCGAATATATTCTTGAGCGAATCAAAGAAATTACCGAACTTCAGAAGGAGATTGCGGAACTTGAGGCCGTGATTGCTGACGACATCAAGGTGAAAGAGGTCATCGCAAAGCAGCTTGCGGCGGTGAAGAAGAAGTACGCAAAGCCGAGAAAAACACAGCTCATCACGGTGGATGCGAACGAAGAATACGATAAAGAAGATGAAATCGAGAATTATCCGATCTTTGTGGTACTTACAAAGGAAGGATATTTCAAAAAGATCACGCGCCAGTCTCTGATTCGTGCGGACGACCAAAAACTCAAGGACGGCGATGATATTATCAATTTTGAAGAATGCGAAAACCGCTCCGAACTGATCTTCTTTACGGATAAAGCCCAGGCGTATAAATGCAAGGCTGCGGATTTTGATTCGGTGAAAGCCTCCGACCTTGGCGAATTTATCGCAGTCAAGCTGGGATTTGACGAAGACGAAAAGCCCATTATGATGAAAGCGGTCAGCGAGTATACGGATAAAGAATACTTCGTTATGATATTTGAAAACGGAAAAGGAGTTAAAATTCCGATTTCTGCCTATGAGACGAAGACGAACCGCCGTAAACTGACGGGCGCATTCTCCGATGCTTCTCCCATTGTTTCCGTGATGTACGAAAAAGAACCGTTTGATATCTTTATGGAAAACAGCGCATCGCGTGGAATTTTGATTCGTTCCTCGCTGATCCCCGAAAAATCGACGAGAACGGCATCCGGTGTTTCACTTTTCACAATGAAGGATGGCGTGAAGATCACCGAAGTTCTCTCCGGAGATAAGCTCGACGCAGAACGGTTTGCAAAATGCCGTAAAAATAAAATTCCGGCCACAGGTATATCGGCGGATAAGTATTCCTCCGAGCAAATTTCAATGGAATAATGAATAAATTCACATTTTTTCGATAAATTAAAAGAAAAAATGTGAATTTTTATGTTTTGGGAATGTTTACTATTGCATTTTTTTCGTTTTCCGTGTATAATGTATTTGATTTATCTTGTTGAAAGGTGATTATTCAATGAAAAAGAACAAAAAAATTATGATAGCAGCATCTGTTTCCGCGATTGCGGCAGCACTTGCCATTACGGTTGCGGCGGCTTACGATAGCTCCGATGACCCGCTGATTTCCCTCAGCTACCTGACCGAAGTATTCAAAAAAGAAGTTGTGACGGATGTTGAAGAGATTCTCGAGGATAATAATAAGCAGCTCGAAAGAGATATCGAAAAAATGGTACAGATGTATATTGAACAGTATGTGCCGGAACAAAAACCCGATGAGCCTGTAGTCGATCCCGTTCCTCCGGTTGAAGCAGATTCCGTGCTCTGGGAAGTGGTGGAATTAAAAAACGGGGATGCACTTTACGCAGTTACTCCGTGTGATATTTCACTCAGAAGAGGTACTGTTACCGTAATTGCCCCCGATATTACCCAGGGAATTGTTGATTATACAGCGGGCCAGGAACTCTACCATAATTTTGGATTAACGAGAGATCATTACTGTATGATCCCGCGTGGAGACGGCCGTGGTGTTCTTGCGACCTCTGAGACTGTTTTTTTGATGGTGAGAGGAGACTATACAGTTGTCAAGAAGTAATAAAAACGAGACGCAGTACCAAAGCAAGCGTGAAGACAGAAAACGGTTTATCACTCGTTTGTTCTGCTTGTTTATGGCACTGCTTATGGTTGCGGGAGTGGCATATTATGCTATCTTCTTTATTGCAAGCAGCCTGAAGGTAGGAGCCGCGGCAGTGAAAGCGCCGGGTACGTTCTCCACTGCTCCCCTCAAGGAAGATACGGACTACATAGTTTCGGTCGGACTTTCCTATGGAAACGACGTAACTTATGGGTTTGAGATCAAATCTTCCACCGGTTTTGAACTTGGTATGCAGTGGATGGATGGAGATCGTGATTTCGAGACGATCTGGTCCCTCCGTGATACCAAGGTTTCCTGTACGTCCGATATGAACTTATCGAAGTCCGGGATGACGTATTCCGAAGCATCATCGACGGGGAATACGGTGATCGGCGGTTATCACATTCAGATCGATTGTGATAATTTCACAAAGCGTGAGTTCGAAGATTTCGTTTCCGAAGAAGGCAACAAGATCTGGCGTCTCGGACTTAGTCTGATTCCTTCGTATATTTATAACGGTTACGCCGTTCGTGTGGGTCATTTTCCCACCAGAGATCGAGCGCTTACTTATCTTGATACCATAAAAGAACTGTTTCCGGAGCATTATGTTAGTATTGTTTCCCCGACGGATACAGCCGTTTCCGTTGTGGATCCGAATACGGATGATGTGTTGTTTGAGTTTGATGGATATGGGCGGTATGAACTTGGCTTCCGAGCATATGAAGACAGAGTAGGGAACACATACATAACGACACCGGCAGGGAACGTCTACGACGGCGTGTTTGCGTTCAAGAGATTTGACAACGGAAAAGTAGATGGAGTGTCCCTCGTTAACATCGTGCCGATTGATGCGTATACGGCGGGGGTTGTGCCTTTTGAGACATCAAACGATTGGCCGATCGAAGCCCAGAAAGCGTTTTCCATCGTTGTTCGTTCCTTTACGCTTACAAGTAACACAAAGCACAAAAATTATGGCTTTGACATTTGTAATACTGTTTGCTGTCAGGTGTATAAGGGAGCCGGCAGAATCAATTCCACTCTGATGGAAGCCATTCTCTCAACGTCCGGTCAGGTCGTTTTGAGTGGGAATACCATTGCCCAGACACTGTACTCCTCAAGCGTTGGCGGAGTAACGGTCAGCGTAAAAGATGTATGGGGTACGGATTTGCCGTATCTGAAAGCAACCGAGACGCCGTGGGAGAACTATATGGATCCTACGAGACCGCGAGGCTTCTGGACCACGGAGGTATCTCCGGAAGATCTCTTAAAGAGACTTAACGAAGTTGGACATAAGAGTTTGCGTGGAGAAATCAAGGATGTCCGTATTCTTGAATTTGCCGAAAACTCTACGTACATCAAAAAGTTGCAGGTAGTCGACTCCTATGGAACAAGCGTAACGATCACCAATACCGATAAGGTGCGTACAGCGCTCTCACCGTATGTTTACAGTGCGAACTTTGTTATTGGAAAGGGAAGTGTGGAATATACGGAAGGTGTATTCATTGAAAATTCCGGTTCCAATAACGGCGGAAACAACGATAACGGAAACAATAACGATTACAACGACGATTACGTAGATGACAATTCGCCCGAAAAGACATCCCTTAGCAGATTTACGGTTATTTCCGCTGAAAAAACACAGCGTGTTACAGTGGCTTCAAGCAAAACTGTTCGTATTCTTACGGGAGATGGGGTTGTTGCACAAAGAAACAAAAACGTGTACGTAGCGACAGCGAAGAGTGGCGTGAGCGGTCGTTCTTCGGCGACGGTTCTTACTGCGGATAACGCAAGAACTGTGGATGCAGAAGTGCTCTCTGCTTCACGAGCAGGGGATGTAGTACGTAAAACCGCGTACGCAAGCAACCGAAACAACTTTATCATCGTCGGTAAGGGTTGGGGACATGGTACGGGTATCAGCCAGTGGGGTATCTACGACCTTTCACGACTCGGATATACTCACGAAGATATTTTAAGCACGTATTTTTACGGTACAACGATCGGTTACTACCGTACGGCAAACAATTTCCGATAAAAAACAGCCAAAGAGGGAATCGTTCTCTCTTTGGCTATTTTCATTTTTTCGATTTTTGTGTAATATAGTTATACAGAAAACCTCCTGTAGTACGATACCGCAGGAGGTTTTTCCATTCTGAATATTCTGTATAAATTCTTATAATTATTTTTTGAGAGAGTCGCGAATTTCACGGAGAAGGAGAATTTCTTCGGTGGGTTCAGCAGCTTTCTTTGCCTCTTCAGCCTTTTTAGCTTCTTCGGCTTTCTTTGCTTCCTCAGCTTTTTTCGCTTCTTCAGCTTTCTTTGCTTCGTTTTCTTTGTACTGGAGGCCAGCTCTTATTTTATTGATAATACGAACGACAACGAATACTGTGAATGCAACGAGAATGAAGTTGATGATCGCCTGGATGAAATCACCGTAAAGGATTGCAACCTCAGGTTTTTCTTCGGTAGCTTCGACAAGAATAACCTTCAGATCAGAAAGGTTGATGTCGCCGAAGAGCATACCAATACAAGGATTGATAATACCCTGTACGAGTTTGTTTACGATAGCCGTGAAAGCAGAACCGACAACAACACCGACAGCCATATCTACGACGTTACCGCGTGCGATGAAAGTTTTGAATTCACTCCAAAATTTGCTTTTCTTTTTTTCTTTTGCCATAGTAGCCTCCTGAAATATTAAAAAATTAAATTATTCTTCGTTTTTTGTGTTCACTTCGATTTTTGAAGTGTCGATTTTACCGTGAATTCTTTCGTGGTATGCGATATTTGTTCTTACCAGATGGAGAATGTGATTGTTCACATCACGACCGTCGAAGTCGGCAACAGCGAGCATTTTTTTATAAATATCTTCATCCACTCGAACAGAAAAGGTAATTTTATTTTTTTGTGCCATATTTTTTCCTTCTGCTTTTGTTTTGCATTTATTATATCATACATTTTTACAAAAATCAACGAAATAATAAAAATATACGTGGAATCTTTAAAAAAGAATGGGTGTGGGACAAAACGATTTTTACTTTGAAAAGTATCTTGACTTTTCGGATTGTTTGAGGTATAATATTATAGTATAAATCGGGGTGTGGCGCAGTTGGTAGCGCGCGACGTTTGGGACGTCGATGCCGCAGGTTCGAACCCTGTCACTCCGACCATATCGAGTGTTCATAACGAAAGTGATGAACACTCTATATTTTTTTGCCTATATTTGATTGTTTGGAGCAGGATTTCTGCTCTTTTTCTTTTATTATGCCGTGGTGGGCATATAGTTGACCGCTACGCCTTGTCTGCTCTCAAGAGTTACCTTGCGCTTTCTGTGCCATTCGGGGATTTGCAGACAACCAACAAAGCGGTAATGGATGACCACGCGCTGTGTACGGTTTTTGCCCGTTCCCTCGATCTGATAGACTTCAATCTTTTCTATCAGTTCACGTAGAATCACGGGATTGAGCGTTTTCATTTCCATAAAGCTCCGTACCGCCTTGACAAAGTTCTCCTTGGTTTGCCGTTTTTCTGCAAGGCTGTCAAGCTTCTCTTGTAAGGCAAGGATGTTTTTCTTGGTTTCCTCCATCTCTACCTCGTACTTGTGAGAGAGTTTCATAAACCATTCGTCTGAGACCTTGCCATTTACGTTGTCCTCATAGATACGCTCGTATAAGCGCTCGATCTCCTTTACTCTCGCTCGTGCGGTGGCAAGTGATGATTCGGTAAGTTTTTGCTCGGCGGCAATATCCTTGTTGGTCTTGGTTTCAAGCAAGGTCGCAAATGCCTCTTCTTCCTCGTCAAGAAAGCGGGCGATGGTTTGCAGCTCTGCGATCACCACCTGCTCAATAGAGTCGGCGCGGATATAATGGGTTGAGGGACAAGTACCGCGATTGGCTCTGTAATTGGAGCAGTTGAAGTATTGAATAGCCTTGTTGGGATGATTGACGTTGAACCACAAGGGACTTCCGCAATCGGCACAATAGAGCAAGCCACAAAACATATTCTTCTCGCCGTTCTCCTTCTTGGGAGCGCGGCGTTTTGTTTTTGCTACAAGCTCCTGCACCATTTCAAAGGTCTCGCGGTCAATGATAGGTTCGTGAACATCTTTGAATACCGCCCAATTTTCCTCGGGATTATCAAGGCGTTTCTTATTACGGAATGACTTTGAGTAGGTCTTGAAATTGATAATATCCCCGCAATACTCTTGCTGAGCGAGCATCTTGCCGATTGTAGTCTTGCACCACTTGTACGGATTCGGCTGTGTTTTCTTGCCCCCTCGTCCAAGTCCCTTGCTTTGCCAATACGCTTGCGGTACTAAGACCTCTCCTTCTTGGAGGAGTCGAGCAATCGTTTCATTGCCTTTGCCCTCTATGCACCACTGAAAGATCTGTCGTACCACCTTTGCCGCTTCCTCGTCTATTACCCACTTCTTTTTGTTATCTGGGGATTTCATATATCCGTATGGCGGTTGGGAAAGCGGCTCACCTGCATTACCTCTGAGGCGGTGAGAGCTTCTTACCTTGCGGCTAATGTCCTTGGCATACATCTCGTTCATTACGTTACGGAACGCGCTGAAATCATCCTCACCGTTCTCGCTGTCGATGCAATCGTTAATAGCGATGAATCGGATATTATGCTCCGGAAAATAATAGTCTGTGTACTGACCGACCTCAAGATAGTTTCTTCCGAAACGGGATGAGTCCTTTACGATTATGGTTGAGATATATCCCATCTCCATATCTTCAAGCATCTGTTGAAAGCCGGGACGATTAAAATTCGTTCCCGTGTAGCCATCGTCCACATAGAACTTGGTGTTGGTAAATCCGTGTTCTTTTGCATACTTGGATAAGAGCTTTTTCTGATTGGCGATGGAGTTGCTTTCACCCTCTGCGCCGTCATCACGCGAAAGACGGCAGTATAGCGCGGTGATTCCCATTGGTTCTTTATTCTGTTTGGTTTTGGTCTGCATATTCCTCCTCTCCGGCAGAGTCCAAAACATATTCTGCCTCTATTTTATCACTGTCGGGAGCATCTTGCAAATGTGCCGCAGACTTTTCGATAATTCTTGCAAACTTTTCTTGAGGCATCATCACCTTTTCGCCTTTGAACGATTGAAAGCGCGGCTCTACGATATAGGTGACGTTATTGAAGTTATACTCCCTGGTGCCTCCAAGTACATTTGACATAAGTCCGCTGAGCCAACCGTATTTCTTCTTATCTCGCATCACGGTTCTCCTTTCTGCGCATCTGTTCCAAGCGGCGCTTGTGTAGAAGATTCTTAATGTCCACAACAATATCCTTTGGGAGAGCGTTTCGGGGATAATACTGACGTATATCGTCCATATAGATCACGATACGCTCTCGCTGATTGGCTTTCTCCTCGCTCATAATCTCGCGTATGGCATCCTCTCCAAGCGCACCCTCATCCGCAAGCTTTCGCATACGGACGGTTTGCGAGTAGGATGGTGTCAGATCATCTATATCGCAGATCTCGTAGATAAGCTGCTGTGTTTGCCAATGAAGCTTTGAAAGCTCCACCGCAGGGGTAAGCGCGATCTTGCCGTCATCCACCATTTGAAGCAGT
>JAZRNC010000301.1:0-2541 GCA_045647965.1 Eubacteriales bacterium
GGCTATTGCAGCAACATCAAACAAGCTGCAAATGCCGACTTATGACGAAGGATTTGATGAGCTGTATTTTGTAAAAAATGATGGTCAGAAGATGACTATTGAGGAATGGAGGGAGTAGTATGAATTTCGATGATCTGGATAAGGAAATGCGCATCTACGAACAATCCATCGATCAAAGCATTCTGCCGGATATGTATTTAGTTGCAAGATTGGATGGAAGAAGCTTCTCTCGGCTAACCAAGGAGATCTGCGATTTTGAAGCACCCTTTGATGTGCGTTTCCGGGATATGAGTTTTTCGATCTTACCCGTGGGGTTACGCGGAACGGTCGCGAAGATCACCTTTCTCGGACGCTTGTAACGGGGGAGTTCCACGCAGAATTCGTTAATCTCCGCTTCCGTAGCGGTCACGTCGGGCTTGAGTTCAATGATCGCGGCGGCAATCTCACCGAGTCTGTCGTCGGGGAGTCCGATTACCGCAACGTCCTTGATCTTTTCATTTTTACGGAGGAAGTCCTCGATCTGCACGGGATAGAGGTTTTCACCGCCCGTGATGATAACGTCCTTCTTTCTGTCAACGAGGTAGATAAATCCATCCTCGTCGCGCTTTGCCATATCTCCCGTATAGAGCCAATCGCCGCGGAGAATCTCACGGGTCGCCTCTTCGTTCTTATAATAGCACTTCATCACACCGGGGCCGCGAACGATGAGTTCACCCACCTCTTCGCCGGTCACGGGAGTACCGTCGGGAGAGACGATATCCGCTTCCCAAAGGTATCCGGGCACGCCGATCGCACCCACTTTATGTATGTTTTCCATACCGAGATGCACACAGCCGGGGCCAATGGACTCGGAAAGTCCGTAGTTGGTATCGTAATCGTGATTCGGGAAATATTTTCTCCATCTCTTGATGAGCGACGGCGGAACGGGCTGTGCACCGATGTGCATAAGGCGCCACTGATCGATGCGATAGTCACTCAAATTGATATCGCCCCGCTCGATCGCGTCGAGAATATCCTGCGCCCACGGCACGAGGAGCCAAACGATCGTGGCTTTTTCCTCGGAAACGGCGCGGAGGATCCACTCGGGAGATACACCCTTCAGGATCACGGCGCGGCTGCCGGAGAGAAGGCTTCCGAACCAGTGCATCTTTGCGCCCGTATGATAGAGCGGCGGGATGCAGAGGAACACGTCCCCTCTCGCCTGACCGTGGTGATTCTGCTCGGTGCGGCAGGAGTTGATGTGGGCACGGTGAGCGTGAAGGATCGCCTTCGGGAAGCCGGTAGTACCCGAGGAGAAGTAGATCGCGGCATCGTCATCCTCGTCGTACTCGACGGCGGGGGCAACGGAAGAGCAGCAATTGACAAGGCGATCGTAGCTGTCCGCAAAATCCGGTTTGTCCTTACCAACGAAGAACATATTTTTCAGCATCGGAAGGGAACCGTATACGGGAGCCACACGTTCGGTAAATTCGGGGCCGAAGATGAGAACGGACACGTCCGCAAGTTCGGAGCAATATTTGATTTCGTCAGCAGAATAGCGGTAGTTCATCGGAACGGCGAGCGCACCCGTTTTGAGAATACCGAAATAAATAGGAAGCCATTCGAGGCAGTTCATAAGAAGGATGGCGACCTTGTCCCCTTTTTTCACGTTACGGGTGAGGAGAAGGTTCGCAAAGCGGTTTGCTTTGGTATCGAATTCTTTCCAAGTCATTTCGCGGCGGTATTTGTCGCCGGGTGTGGATTCGATGAGCGAAAACTCACGCCACGTCGTGTTCGGGTCGGGCTGATTCGCCGGGTTGATCTCCACAAGCGCAGTCTCTTCGGGATAGAGCTTCGCGTTTCTTTCGAGAAGGTCGGTAATTACCATAATGTTTATCCTTTAATCCTTTCAGTTGGTTCGTCGGAAATAAAAAAATCCCCGACTGATTTCAGCAGAGGACGGATCGTTCCGTGGTACCACCTCATTTTATCCGACCCTTACGGGCAGGACCTTAGCAGGCACGGCGCCATCTCGTTCGATTGACGTTATGCCCTGACTCGTTAACGGGGGTCAGCCGTCACAGCCTACTGCCGCGGCAGAATATCCTCCACTCCGCAGGTTCGGTGCGCTGCTCCGGAACTGTATTCACGCGTCTTCCCCAAATGACTTGCACCAACCGTCATTTCTCTGTATGGGTACGAGTCGGCTACTCTTGTTCCATCGTTGCATTATTATCTTTTATAATATCACTTTTTTGTCGATTTGTCAAGGGTGGGGGGGAGGAAGTTTTGCTAAAACTTCAAGAAAAATGCTGCTTGGCGCGGGGCGGAGGAAATAAAGTTTTGCTAAAACTTTAAGTAAATCTATTTCCGCTATCGCGGGGGGCACTAAATAAAGTTTTGCTAAAACTTTAAGTAAATCTATTTCCGCTAACGCGGGGTTTCTAAGAGGACCAATCTTGGCCCTCTTAGAAATCTCCCCGACCAAAGAGGGATACCCTCTTTGGATTCTCCCGCGTCAGTGTGTCGCCTCACTCGCTTCGGTTCTGCGGAACCTCGCTC
>JAZRNC010000302.1:0-7226 GCA_045647965.1 Eubacteriales bacterium
ACACGTAATTATCTTTCTTTATCCCGACGAATATGCATCACACAAAGACTACCAACGAAATGTTACCGCATATTGTTTCCACCTTCAAACGTTTTTGCAATAAAGAAATTGGAAATAACATTTTTCAACGTGGATATATAGAGCATATCGTTCGTGATCGTGAGGATTACGAAACAAGAGCAAAATACATTTACGAAAATCCAATTCGTTGGTACTATGATGAATTATACACAGAAGAATAGGGCTATGAGCTTTGCCCTGTGCCCGCGTTGCTTGCAACGCTGTAATACAAAGGCGAAACTGGCGATAAAGGAGTGATATACCAATGTCAAAAATTATATTATCATCATGCGATTTTAGAAACGGCGAATCAGCTAAATGCATATACGACAATTTGCCGCATCCGGTTGGTCAATGCAAGGTATTGTACTTCCCAAACGAAAAAGCCACAGAAGAAGCAATAAAAAGCAAAAAATTCTACCAACGCCTTTCTGAATTCGGATTTTCCCAAGAAAACATATATGTTTTCAATTATTTTTCCCCCGCTGAATTCGATGCAAATACTCATATAGATGTTATATACATTAGCGGTGGAAATACTTTTGGAACCTTGAAAAGAATTAGAGAATCAAGAGCAGAAAAGGTGATACTTGATTGTTTGTCTCGCGGAGCAATGTATATCGGCGGTAGTGCCGGTGCACATATTGCTTCTCGCTCTATTCAACATGTAGCCAAATATGATGTTGACACATATGGCTTAACGGATTTTTCCGGATTACGTTTATTTGACGGAATTTTAATATGTCATTATTCAGACTTGAGAGAACAAGACTATATGGCTTTAATCGAGGCAGGAGAACAAAATATTATTAAGCTTCGAAATCAAGATTTTATTGTTTTTGAAATATAAGATAACCCCGACAGATTTTATGATGAATCTGTCGGGGTTTATTATTTGTTTTCTGTGGATTAAATTAAGTAAAGTTATTTATGATTTCTCCGCTAAGAACATCACACATTCGGTCTGCCCTTGTTTTTATTTGTATAAAGTATATATATATATATAATTTTTTTGGATAAATGTACGAAATTCAAAAAAACAAGAGGAAAAATCAACGAAGGGTATTGACAACGTGTTCTGTGTCATATATAATTAAGTCAGCCTAAAAAGCGAGTAATTTAAAAACCAAATCAGAAAGGAATAATCGTATGAAGAAAATTCTTAGTTTACTTCTTGTTCTTGTTATGCTGTTCTCTATGTTCGCATGCACGAGCACCGAAGATCCCAAGGATTCCGAAAGTGAATCCAAGCAAAATGAATCACAGTCTGACAATGAATCACAGTCTGACAGTGAAACCGAGCCTGCGGCTCCCGAGCTTAACCACCTCGGTGTTGAAGAGCGCAATTTCGATGGAGCAACATTTATGATCTGGTCTCCGAATGCCAACATTGGTATTCCGGTTACTTATGTAGAGGATCTTGATGGTACAACTCTTTCCGCCGCGTTGTATGACAGACAGGAAGATATGGAACGTACCTTCAATATTGACATTCAGTACTTTAAGACTACCCAATGGAACGACACTCCTCAGGTAAAGGATTTGATTGCTTCCGGTAAGGATGAAGCACAGCTTATCAACATGTCCGGTTTCGCTGACCAGTCCTGTACAGGTTGGTGGGAAAACGTTGCTACAATGGAAAACTTCAAATTTGATGAAGATCCGTGGTGGCAGACATACGTTATGGATGAAGTAAACTTCAAGGGTCAGACATACGGTATGTCCGGTATGCTCTCTTACCACGCATGGTGGCAGGTATACTGCACCTACTTTAACAAAGATCTCCTGAAGGAAATGGGTATTGAGTATCCTTATCAGGCGGTTCTTGATGGCAAGTGGACTCTTGACTATGCAAAGAAACTTACAGAAAATGCTTATCAGGATATCGACGATGTTCCCGGAAGAAGTAACGGTGACAGATACGGTTACGTTGCTATCAACCAGTACTATGAAGGTATTCTTGCTGCTCTCCGTATAGACCCGATCAGCAAGGATAAGGAAAAAGATGAACTTGTATTCAACTTCGACGCCGCTCACTATGACAAGGCTGTTAGATCGTTCATTGAGCTCGTATCCGACGATAACGGTGGTGGACTCGGTAAGGTCGAGGCAAAGCAGGCGTTTATCGAAACGAGAGTTATGTTCCTGAACGATGCCTTCAACCGCGCTCATGACTATTATTCCGGTGTTAAGTTCGGTGTTCTTCCTCATCCGAAGCTTGATGAAAACGAAACAACATATAGAAACGGTCATGCACCGGGTATGTTTGCTATTCCTACAACCGTTAAGGACAGCAATCTTGATTTTGTATCCTTCGTAACTAACGCATATGCTGCTGCAGGTTATTACTACCTTAAGCCCGCTTACTTTGAATACGGTCTGAGAGGAAGATACTCTAACGAAAACCTTGACTCTCAAATGTTTGACCTTATTTACAAGACTGCAGTTCTCAACCATGGTACATATTGGTACACCAAGGTTGGTCACCTCCTGTACTGGCATACAGAACCCGGCGTTAAGAACGACATGGATGTTGCATCCTACGTTGCTGAATGGTCTGCTTATGATAAGGCGTATGTGGATAATATCAATAATGCATATGCAGGTAAAACAATGGATTCCGTTTGGGGTGCTGCTTATACTAAGTGGTAATCTCATCCTTTCATGAAAAAGTCGAAAAAAGAGGGCTAGTCCCTCTTTTTTCGTTGTAAAATGCCACGCGATATTGTACTTTAGACAGGGGCAATTTTTTTCCATAAACTTTCCGATATAACCTCATAATAAATCATATTTATGCATTGATAAACGAGTTTTTATTTGGTATAATAATAGTATAATGCGATACATATTGGGATGGATATGAAGAAAAATAATAATACGATCAGACTTGGTGCTATCGCAGGTCTGTATTTACTGATCGCGATATTTTTTATAGGAAGACTTTTGTATCTTCAGGTTTCCGGGCAGGACTACTATTCGACGTCTGCCCAGCCGAAGGAATATACCCGTCAGGTGAAAATTCAGGCGCAGCGGGGCGAGATTTTCGATCGAAACGGTAAGAAACTTGTCTCCAATGAATATTCCTACGACGTATCTCTCGATTACAGCAGCCGTCCGTCCACGCAGGCAGAGATGAACGATCTGATTCTGACGATCCGCGGTGCGGCGGTGCGTAAGGGAAGCACGGATTCACTCGTTGAGCCGCGCGCATCGGTGACGGTGACGGTGAACGGTGACGGGGGACTCGATTTTTCCGTGACGGAAGGATTTTTTGAAACGTCACGAGGCAAAAAGATCAATAAGCTCGCGGCGGATCTTGGCGTGAAGGAAGACGACCTCTACGAAAAAATGAAAGCCATTATGAAGTATTTTGGCATTATGGCATCTGAAAAAACGGTGGCTGGAAATATCGAGGATTATTATCAGTATCCGCCGGAGACGGCAGCGACTCTCCTTATCACAAGGCTCGATATGTACCTTCGCAATTTCTCCGCGATCGAGCCGTACCTTATGATCGAAGATGCGTCGGTGGCACTCCTCACCGATATTGAAGAAAGCATACAGCGCGGCACTGTCGTTACGGTAAACGCCGCACGAGAATATCATTATCCAGGATACGCTTCCCATATTCTTGGCAGAATCGGTGCGATTCAGAGCGGAATGGTGGAGTACTTTACGGAGCGCGGATATTCGATGGATGCGGTAGTCGGACTGGACGGTGTCGAGTTTGCGGCGGAGGAATATCTGCACGGCACGGACGGCGTTCTCACGATTACGGAGGATGAATACGGAAACGTGCTTCGAACGGAGATCACGAAAGATCCGATTGCCGGACGGGATGTATATCTGACAATTGATATCGAAATGCAGATGATCGCCGAGCGGGCACTGGCGGAAAATATTTTCAAAATCCGTGACGAAGCGATTGCATCGGGTAAACCACACACGGGTGAGGATGCTTCTTCGGGTGCGATGACGGTTCTTGACGTAAATACGGGCGAAGCGCTCGCAATCTGCTCCTACCCGACGTATAACCTCGCGACATTCTACGAGGATTATGCCACATTATCTGCGGATAAAACGTACCCGATGTTCAACCGTGCGCTGAACGGTACGTTTGCCCCCGGTTCGACGTTTAAAGTCGGGGTTGCAGTGGCTGCGCTTACGGAAGGTACGATCGAAGCGGACACGATCATTGACGCGCAGGGGGAATATCTCTACTACGAATCGTCCAATTTTACCCCGCGATGCTGGTTGTATCTTATGACGGGCTCCGCGGTTCACGGCGAGATTACCGTTGTAGAAGCCATTCAGGAGTCGTGCAACTACTTCTTCTACGATGTCGGCAGACTTCTCACGATTGAAAAAATGAACGAGTACTCCCACCATTTTGGTCTTGGTGAGCCGACGGGAATCGAACTTTCGGAATCCTACGGCATTCTCGCGGGGCCGGATTACCGAAATAAAGAGGGACTGGACAAATGGAGCCCCGGTGACACGCTGCAGGCTGCCATCGGACAGTCGGATAACCTCTTTACGCCCTTGCAGATTTCGAGTTACATCGCCACCATTCTCAACAGCGGTTCCAGATATCAGGTACATATGATCGGCGAAGTGCGCGAATACGGTACGAATAAGCTGATCTTAAAGAATTTCCCGCGGGTCATTGACGGTGTCAGCATTTCCGACGAGATCCTTGCCACCGTTAAAGAGGGGATGAAGGGCGTTATGGATAACGGTTCCGCGGCGAGTGTCTTTGCGGGATACGAAATTCCCGTAGGAGGAAAAACGGGTACCGCTCAGGTTTCGGACACGAAGAGTGACAATGGTATCATTACGGCATTCGCACCGTTTGATGACCCGGAAATCGTCGTTACTTGCATTATTGAGCAGGGAAAGGGCGGTACGGAAGCCGGCTATTCGGTGCGTGATGTCTTTGATTATTATTTCAAGCTTGGCAAATATAAAGTGGAAGAACCGATTCCGGAAACACCGGAAGATTCTGAAAATATGGAAAACACGGAAAAACCGACAGAGTAAGCGGAATCAATATAAGTCCACAGAAAAACTCATAAAGAGGAAATATGGAATACAAAAAACCGAACGCGGATGCGATTATTGAAAAACTGAAAGAACTGTATCCTGAGGCAATCTGTTCTCTCGAATACGGCGGGGATGCGTGGCGGCTTCTCGCGGCGGCGAGGCTGTCGGCACAGTGTACGGATGAGCGAGTGAATATCGTATGTCGTCCGCTGTTTGAAGCGTACCCCGACGTGTGGGCGATGGCAGAGGCGGATATCGGGGAGGTAGAGCGCATCGTTCGTCCGTGCGGTCTGTATCATACGAAAGCGCAAAGTCTCATTGGAATGGCGCAAAAAATCACGGCGGAACACGGTGGTGTGGTGCCTGACACAATGGAAGAACTTCTTGCTCTTCCCGGAGTAGGCAGAAAGATCGCCAATTTGATCCTGGGGGATATCTTTAAAATCCCCGGTATCGTGGCGGATACGCACTGCATACGGATCGGCGGCAGACTCGGATTTTACGACGAAGGATTGCGCGATCCCGTGAAGGTGGAGCGGATCCTTGCCGGGATCATCCCTCCCGCCGAGCAATCGGATTACTGCCACCGTATGGTGCTGTTTGGCAGAGAATACTGTATGGCGAAAAATCCTGCGTGTGAGCGATGCCCTCTGCGGGAAGAATGTCAAAAAGGACGGAAAGAGAACGATGGAGACGATTAAACAAGGGAGTATGCCCCTTCCGCACGAGGTGAGATTCGTGATCGATCGGCTGGAGAGCGCGGGATATCACGCCTATGCGGTTGGCGGCTGCGTGAGAGACCACCTTATGGGGCGAGTACCGGGAGATTACGACGTTACGACCTCTGCGTCCCCGGATGAGATGCTTGACGTTTTTTCGGATTGCCGCGTGGTGGAAACGGGACTCAAGCACGGTACGCTGACGGTGGTTTGCGGCGGAATGAATATCGAGGCGACCACGTACCGCATTGACGGCAGTTATGCGGACGGACGGCACCCCGATTCCGTTGTTTTTACCGATTCTCTTGCCGAGGATCTCTGCCGCCGAGATTTTACGATCAACGCGATGGCGTATCATCCGGAGCGCGGGATCGTCGATCTTCACGGCGGTGTGGAGGATCTTGAAAAACGTGTGATACGCTGTGTCGGACGTGCCGAAGAACGGTTTCATGAGGACGGACTTCGTATTCTTCGTGCGATGCGGTTTTCGTCGGTTCTTGATTTCACTCCGGATGAAGAGTGTACGGCAGCGATACACAAGCTCTCCCATCTGCTCGAGAAAATTTCCGCGGAGAGAATTTATTCGGAACTGACGAAATTGTTGTGCGGAACTGCCGCGGAGCGAATTCTTGCCGAATACGCGGACGTGGTTGCGAGCCTTATCGACGGACTTGACGCGGACAGTGTTCGGGAAGCGGCCGGACGGATCGGGCTTGATAGGGAGCTTCATGGGGAGACTGCCGCAGAGATTCGATATGCGATTCTCCTTGATTCTCTCGCCTGTGGGGATACAAAAAAAGCGGATCGGGCGATGCTGTCTCTCAAACCCTCGTCAGCGGAGCGGACGGCGGTGAAAAAACTGCTCTTGTACCGCGATGTGACACCACCTACGGATGAATACGGCGTTTTGCGACTCATCCATTTCGGTGGGGATGAATTTCCCGGAAAGCTTGTGTCATACTGGGCGGCAACGGGCCGATGCTCCGGCGAGGAAGAAGAAACTTTTGGTGCGATACATCAAAAGATTCTCACAGACGATATTCCGCGTACCCTTTCTCATCTGCGGGTGAGCGGCGCGGATCTATTGGAAATCGGTCTTCGCGGTCGGGAAATTGGGGATACGCTCGAGGAACTACTCGATCTCGTGATGCGCCGCGAACTGAAAAACGATAAAGAATCCCTGATGAGTTATGTAAAAAGGAACGGATAACGTATGATACCGTCGGAAACAAAGAAAAAACAGAAAAAAACAACCCCGTGTGAAAGCTGTGCTTACTACGACGTGATCGACGAGGCGGGAACGCGTGGCTGTACGATCGACGTCGATGAAGACGAGTTGTATCGCGAAAGGCAGGGGGGACGCGGGGGATGTCCTTACTATAAATTTTATGACGAATATAAGTC
>JAZRNC010000303.1:0-6496 GCA_045647965.1 Eubacteriales bacterium
TCGGTGAGGAAGTCGAGAGTATTTACTTTCTTTTTGTTTTCGAGTTTGGAAAGTAAGTAGAGGTCACCCGTCATCACACCATCTTCAATGGTGGTGATGGTTGCGCGCTCGAGTTTTTCAGCAAAATCAACGAGATCGGAGAGTCCGTCGAGTTCACCGCGCTTTTTCAGAGCACCCGTCCAAGCGAAGATCGTGGCAACGCTGTTTGTGGAGGTTTCTTCACCCTTTAGGTACTTGTAGTAGTGACGCTGAACTGTGCCGTGAGCTGCTTCGTATTCGTAGTTTCCATCTGGAGAAACGAGAACCGATGTCATCATAGCGAGACTTCCGTAAGCGGTAGCTACCATATCACTCATAACGTCGCCGTCGTAGTTCTTACAAGCCCAGATATAACCGCCGTCACTGCGGATAACGCGAGCTACGGCATCATCAATGAGGGTGTAGAAGTATTCGATACCGGCAGCCTCGAACTTTTCTTTGTATTCTGTTTCGTAGATCTCAGCCCAGATATCCTTGAAATGGTGGTCGTACGTTTTGGAAATGGTATCTTTGGAGGCAAACCAAAGATCCACTTTCATATCGAGAGCGTAATTGAACGAACTGCGCGCAAAGCTCTTTATGGATTCGTCCACGTTATGAACACCTTGAATGATGCCCGCAGAATTACCGAACTGATGAATCAGCGCACGGGTTTCGTTGCCGTTTTCGTCGGTGCAAACGAGTTCGCACTTCGCACCGGCGGGAACCTGCATTTCTGTATTCTTGTAAATATCGCCGTATGCGTGACGGGCGATCGTGATGGGCTTGGTCCACGTGGGGATGTAGGGGGTAATACCGTTTACGATGATCGGTGTGCGGAATACCGTACCGTCGAGGATCGCACGGATTGTACCGTTCGGGGATTTCCACATTTCATGGAGGTCATATTCGCTCATACGTGCAGCGTTGGGAGTGATGGTAGCGCATTTTACTGCTACGCCGTATTTCTTTGTGGCGTTCGCAGAATCGATCGTTACCTGATCCCTTGTCTCATTTCTGTGAACGAGACCGAGGTCGTAATATTCCGTTTTGAGATCCACATAGGGTTCGATCAGAATTTCTTTGATCCATTTCCAAATGACTCTCGTCATTTCATCGCCATCCATCTCAACGAGGGGCGTTTTCATCATAATTTTAGCCATACTGTTTCTCCTGTGATCTATTGTTTAGTTCAAGTGTTCTTTCGTGTATTCGAGGAGGCCGCCGCAGCGAATGATCTCGCGCATTCTTTCGCTGAGCTCGCATTTTGCAGCAATCGTATCTCCTGTGGTTTCGTTTACGAGAGTGACGGTGGAACCGCTCATGATCTCTTCTTTGAGCATCGAAGCGGAGAGAACGTCTCCCTCGGATATCTTATCGTAATCGGATTCATTCACAAACTCAAGCGGAAGGATGCCGGCGTTGATGAGGTTTTGGCGGTGGATTCTCGCGAAGGATTTTACGAGAACGGCTTTGACGCCGAGGTAAAGCGGAGCAAGTGCAGCGTGTTCGCGGGAGGAACCCTGTCCGTAGTTGGAACCGCCGACGATGATGCTCTTTTGGCAAGCGAGCGCACGTTCGGGGAATTTTTCATCGCATACGGCAAAACAGTGCTTGGAAATTGCCGGAATATTGGAACGAAGGGGGAGAATTTTTGCACCGGCGGGCATAATGTGGTCGGTGGTGATATTGTCACCGACTTTCAGAGAACATTCAGCCTTCAGGGAGTCTGCGAGAGGCTCAGTGACGGGGTATTCTTTGATGTTCGGACCGCGGAGGATTTCCACATCCTTTGCTTCTTCGGGAGATGCGGGAAGGGTGATCATATTATCGTTAATGGTGAATTTTTCGGGGAGCGTGAATTCAGGCATATTGCCGAGATCTCTCGGATCGCAGAGGTAACCGAGAACGGCGGATGCTGCCGCTACTTCGGGAGAAACGAGATATACTTTCGCATCTTTTGTACCGCTTCTGCCCTCAAAGTTACGGTTGAACGTACGCAGGGAGATACCACCGGAGTTCGGGGACTGTCCCATACCGATGCACGGACCGCAGGCGGATTCAAGTACTCTTGCACCGGCGGAAATGATCTTGGTAAGCGCACCGTTTTCAGCCATCATACCGAGAACCTGCTTGGAACCGGGAGATACTGCGAGGGATACATCGGGATGAACGGTTTTTCCGTCGAGAATATAGGCAACTTTCAGCATATCGAGGAGGGAACTGTTCGTGCAGGAGCCGATGCAGACCTGATCGATCTTCATTTTGCCGATTTCTTTGATGGACTTTACGTTGTCGGGGGAGTGCGGACAAGCTGCCATTGGCTCGAGTGTGGAGAGATCGATGACGATATGTTCGTCGTACACGGCGTCGGGATCAGCAGAAAGCGGGATCCACGCATCCTCACGTCCCTGCGCTTTCAGGAAGGAAAGGGTGGTTTCATCGGACGGGAAAATGGATGTTGTGGCACCGAGTTCCGCACCCATATTGGTGATCGTAGCGCGCTCTGGGACGGAGAGAGTTTTTACACCCTCGCCGGTGTATTCAATGATTTTGCCAACGCCGCCCTTTACGGAAATTCTGCGCAGCAATTCAAGGATCACATCTTTCGCCGAAACCCACGGGGAAAGTTTTCCGACAAGTTCGACGTTTACGATCTTCGGATAAGTAATGTAGTATGCGCCGCCGCCCATTGCTACGGCAACGTCAAGACCGCCCGCACCGATGGCGATCATACCGATACCGCCGCCCGTCGGTGTGTGGCTGTCCGAACCGATGAGGGTCTTTCCGGGTACACCAAACCGTTCCAGATGTACCTGATGGCAGATACCGTTGCCGGGACGGGAGTAATAGATGCCGTGCTTTTTAGCTACGGAACTAATAAAACGGTGGTCGTCCGCGTTCTCGAAGCCGGACTGCAGGGTATTGTGGTCAATGTATGCGACACTTCTTTCCGTACGCACGCGATCAATTCCCATAGCCTCGAATTCGATATACGCCATGGTACCTGTGGCATCCTGCGTGAGAGTCTGGTCAATCTTTATTCCGATTTCCGAGCCTTTTATAAATTCACCGTCAACGGTGTGGGTTTTCAATATTTTTTCAGCAAGTGTAAGTCCCATATGTCCTCCAAAATGCAGGATTTGCAAAAAATGAAATGCAAATTTTCCCGCCAAAAACAAAATATATGAATAATTATAACACTTATTTGAATAATTGTCAATGGGAAAGTGCAAAGTGATGCTACCTTTGGAAAAGAAACAGAGATCGTATGTACGATCCCTGCTGTGGATTATCTAATGATTGGAGTGAAAGTTTTGCTTTTCAAAACGCGAATGAGGGTGGGAATGTCAGTGACGGGAACATCGGTGAGGATTCCGCCGTTCGGTATATGGTGCGTATCGTGATGATCGGTGCCGGAAACCATTGTTTTTCCGTGCTTTCTTGCCCATTCTTCGGCGAGCTCATTGTGAGATTGGTGTTCGGGGTGTCCGTTATAGACTTCGATGGCATCAAGAAGTGCGGGATCTGTCTGCTTGTTATTCGGACGGAAGGGGTGTGCCTGAATAAAGTACATTCCGTCAGCTCTCACCTGATTTGAGAATGTTTCGAGACTTGAATAAAACAGTTCGTGGTGGGTGAGAAGGTATTCTTTATCAAAGCCAAACAGAAGATGGTCCGTGGACTCAATGTAGACTTCAAATCCAAGGAGAACTGTGAGCTTATCTCCGGCAGCACGGACGACAAGATCGTAGGCGTGATATTTTTCCTCTATAATCTTTTCCCACTTTTCCTGTGTATGCTCGGGTTTAGTTTTTAAATGATTGGTGAGACAAACTGTGGTGTATCCCGCGTCGATATATTTTTTTACGATTCCCTCCGGGGATTCGTTGGAACAACCGCTTCCTTCGCGGCTGTGACAATGAAGTTCGGTTATATAATTCATTATATTCGATCCTTTTTTGAATAATATTTATGAATCAATTATAACAGTATGTTTTTCTTATTGCAAGAGTTGTATAACAAAAAAATACTTTTTGTTGAAACAAGACAAAACGCGATGCGGTTGAAAGGTTATTTTGGTGGATTTTTTGATCATAAAAAATATTGACATAACCGCGCGTGAATGTTATAATATAAAAAAGAAAAGACTAAGACGAAGACGAGTTTTTGTCATACGTCATTGCAGAGAGTCCGTGGCGGTGGGATACGGATATGGCAGACGAACGCTCAATCACTTCCGAGTCGGGAGAGGAAAAGTCCTGTGTGAAAACGCTGCGGGACCGAGTAATGTTTCCCCGTGTGTGCCGCGTGAAGGTGCAGGACTTGTTTGAGTCCGTTGAGTGGCATAATGTATATTATGCAATTTGAGTGGTACCGCGAATATTGCAGGTTTGCAAGTTCGTCTCAAAGAACGAGACGGGCTTTTTTGTTTTTTTGTAAATTTATATTTTGGGGAGAAAGTGTATGGAGAATATCATCAAAGAGGTAGCGCAGAGAATCCGGGATACCCGTTTGATCTGTGAGATCAGCGAAGAAGAGATGGCATCCTGTACGGGTGTGACACTCGATGCATACCGTGAGCTTGAAGCAGGAAATTCGGACTTTACATTTACATTTATTTATAAATGCGCCGCGAGACTTGGCATTGATACGATGGAACTTCTCAACGGTTCCAGCCCGACGCTGAATGAATATTGCATTACCAGAGCGGGCCGTGGTCTTCCGATTGCGAGAAGAAAAGGATTCCGCTACAACAATTTGGCACCGATGTTCAAAGGTAAGATCGCAGAGCCGTTCATCGTAAGAGCACCGTATTCTGCGGAAGAGGCGAACGCGCCGATCAAGCAGAGCTGTCACGAAGGTCAGGAGTATGACTACGTTCTTTCCGGAAAACTGAAGGTTGTGATTGACGGACATACGGAGATCCTTGAACCGGGGGATTCCATTTATTATGACAGCTCCAATCCGCACGGAATGGTGGCATACGAGGAAGACTGCGAGTTCCTTGCTATCACGATCTCAAGCGGTGGGGTAGCCTACGACTATCCCGAAGCGGCTGCAGAAGAAGAGGCGGTCATTGCTACGAAGGAAAATACGCTCAGCCCCCTTCCTGAGGATCCGGTGGCTCACCGTTTTATCGAATGTACCGAGACAAACGGCAGACTTACAAAAATTGAATTCCATAACGAAGATACGTACAATTTTGCTTACGATACCGTAGATGCGATTGCCGCGAAGACGCCGAATAAGGTGGCTCTCATTCACCTTGATAAGGATAAGAACGAAACAAAGTTTACGTATCAGGATATTTCACTTCTTTCCAATCAGGCGGCAAACTATTTTGACTCCCTTGGAATTAAGCACGGCGACACCGTTATGCTCGTGCTGAAGCGCCATTGGCAGTTCTGGGTGGCATCAATCGCGCTTCACAAGCTTGGCGCGGTGGCGATCCCCGCTACGCATATGTTGGTTGAGCACGATTTTGAGTATCGCTACAAGGCGGCGGGCGTTCGTGCAATCGTTTGTACTGCGGACGGCGAAACGGCAATGCACGCTGAAAACGCTTCTCGTACCGTCGAGCAGGATATCATCAAGATCGTGGCAAATGGTGAACGTGACGGTTGGCATTCTTTTGACACGGAATTTGTCAAATATCCTAACGTTCTCGAACGCCGTATGAAGGCTTGCGGAAACGAGACGATGTATATGCTTTTCACAAGCGGAACGACGGGTTATCCGAAGATCGCGGCGCATAGCTACAAGTACGCGCTCGGTCACTATATTACGGCAAGATATTGGCACAATGCCGACCCGGACGGTATTCACTTCACCATTTCCGACACCGGTTGGGGTAAAGCACTCTGGGGTAAGCTGTACGGTCAGTGGCTGTGCGAAAGCTGCGTATTCGCGTATGATTTCGACAAGTTTGACGCGGCAGATCTGCTCCCGCTCTTTGCGAAGTATCAGATCACTACATTCTGCGCGCCGCCGACGATGTTCAGATTCTTTATCAAAGCGGATATTTCGAAGTACGATCTGTCTTCCTTAAAGCATACAACGATTGCGGGAGAAGCGCTGAACCCCGAAGTATTCCACAAATTCAAGGAATACACGGGACTTTCCCTGATGGAAGGATTCGGCCAGACAGAAACGACTCTTGTGATCGCGAACTTTGTCGGAGATACCCCGAAGCCCGGTTCCATGGGACGTCCGTCTCCGCTGTATGACGTGGATATCGTCACTCCCGATGGAAAATCCTGCGAGGTTGGTGAAACCGGTGAGATCGTGATTCGTACCGCAGAACATACACCGTGCGGTCTGTTCAAAGGCTATTATCAGAATGAGGAAGCAACTACGGAAGCGTGGCACGACGGATACTACCATACGGGTGACACGGCGTGGCGTGACGAGGACGGCTTCTTCTGGTACGTGGGACGTATTGACGATGTCATCAAGTCGTCGGGATACCGTATCG
>JAZRNC010000304.1:0-3614 GCA_045647965.1 Eubacteriales bacterium
AGATCGCTGTTTTCGATATAGGCAGCTGCCACGTGTGCCTCGATATGATTTACGGGAATAAGGGGCACATTCAGCGTTGACGCAAGGGATTTTGCAAAATTCACGCCGACAAGGAGAGAACCGATCAGACCGGGCGCAAACGTTACGGCAACGGCATCAATCTCTTTGAGAGTGATACCGGCATTTGTAATGGCTTCCCGTGCCACACCGGTGATGGCTTCGCAATGAGCGCGACTTGCGATTTCCGGTACGACTCCGCCATATAAAGCGTGTATGGGAATCTGTGACGAAACGACGTTTGATAAAACGGTGAGCTCATTTTCCTCTGCGCGAATAACCGCAGCAGACGTATCGTCACACGAGGATTCAACGGCAAAAATATACATACAACTTCCTTTTCTTTAATCCTGCAGCGTTTTGACCATTAAGATGGCATCTTCTGTTGGATTTCGGTAGTAATTACGTCTTACGCCAATTTGCGTAAAACCGAGTTTTTCATAAAAAGTTCTGGCGGGTACGTTTGAGAGTCGCACTTCAAGAAAGATTTTGCTTGCGGGTTCCATTTTCTGTTCCGATAACAGCGTGTGGAAGAGAGAGTTGGCAACTCCATTTTTACGGTATTCTGGCAGAACAGCGATATCGAGCAGTTCTGCTTCGTCTCCGATAATCAGCGCACAGAGGAAACCCACGGGGTGTCCGTCGTCGTTTTCCGAGACGAGAACAATCATATTCTCGTTCTTTATCGCATCGAGAAAACTTTGCTTACTCCACGGGCAGGAAAAGGAGACATTTTCAATGTGAATAATCCCGTCTAAATGTTCTTCGGCTGCGTGACAAATTTTCATATATTTACCTGCCAATTACGGTAAGATATCGTGAATGGTACTGTCGAGAGCGGCGGCAATTCCCGAGTATCGGTCGTATAAATAATACTCCTCTTCAAACTCGACGTATAAGAGAGTGTAGTAGAGCGACGGATAGTCCTTAGACTCAAACATCAGAGTGTATTTTTCGGTGGCGAGGAGCAAATCCAACCCCATTTTTTCGCCGTTTTCATACATAGAGACAATACGCTTGACATCTTGACTGGTGTTCAGCGTGACAAGGGACAGTAGTTTTTCGGAACCGTAGCAGACATGCACGGTATATGGATTAAATCCTGCAAGATCGGGGAGAGGCTTTTCCGTTGTGAAGTAAACGGTATTATACTCATCGGTCAGACACTCTGAGGTTTTGTATCCGTTTACGGTGTAGAGTGTGAGGTCTTCATCGGAACAAAACGCATATTCCTCGCCGATGGAGGCGGAAAGATAGGGAAGTGGAGCCACTTCGTAAGAAAGGTCAAGTCGTTTGTTTACAAAATATCCGTCATCCGTTTGCTTGAGGGAAACGAGAGTTCCGGCACAGGAAGTTAGTGCGAAGCAGAGGATCAGTAGAAAAAGTAGAATCTTCGGTAAATTTCTTTGCATAAAAAAGCGTACTCTCCCAATATAAATTAGTGGATATCAGTAACCGAACGTACCGGAAAGACTGTCGTCGTTCTCCACCCATTCTTCGATATCAATTTCGCGATAATTTTCCTTATCGTCACGGATGTAGACTTTGGAAATACCGGCGTTTATGATCAGTTTTTTGCACATCATACAAGAGTTGGTACCGGGAACGATCTCACCCGTCGTCGGGTCTGTGCAGCACATATAGAGGGAGGAACCGAGCATATTTTCGCGAGATGCAGATATTATGGCGTTTGCTTCACTGTGAACTGAACGGCAAAGCTCATACCTCTCTCCGCGCGGAATACCGAGTTTCTCACGGGTGCAGGTGCCTATATCTGAACAGTTTTTGCGTCCTCGCGGTGCGCCGTTATATCCCGTAGATATGATAACGTCATTCTTAACGATAATTGCGCCGTAACGATTTCTGAGACAGGTACTGCGCTCCGAGACCGTTTCGGCGATATCAAGGTAATAATTATGTTTACTAACTCTTTCCATACATAACCTCGCAGATATATTTATATACATTATACTATATTTGATATGAATAAATCAAGTGAAAATACGGGTATATCGTTATTTTTTATAGAAAAATTCAGAAAAACATAGGAGAGTGGGAGATGAAAAAGACAAAACTTTTTCTTATCAATGCGGTGATGCTGTCGTTCATCAATCTTATTATGCGTGGAATTGCAGTCAGTTTCAACGCGTACGTTACCCGTAAAATCGGTGCGGAAAGTATGGGACTCTTTACTCTTGTGATGAGTGTGTACGGTTTTGCGGTTACGGTAGCGCTTTCGTGTGTTAATCTTGCGGCTGTTCGTCTCACGTCAAAACGGTGCGCGGATCTTGAGATGGCGGACAAATCTTCGTGGAAGTTCGCGATGCGCTCAGTAGTGAGAGCCGTGTGCGTTTACAGTTTACTGTTTGGATTAAGCTCCGGTGCTGTTCTGTACGTGTCGGCAGAATGGATTGCCGAGCGCTTACTCGGAGATGTCCGAACTCTGCCATCGCTGAAAATCCTTTCCCTTAGTCTCCCGGCGATCTCGCTCTCGTCGGCTTTATCGGGGTACTTCACAGGCCTAAGAAAGGTGTCGAAAAACGCCGTATGTGCCGTTTCAGAACAATTTGTGAAAATCCTCATCACGTCAACCGCGCTTGTTTTGATTACGCCGGGGCACGTCGAAGCAGCGTGTTCTGCGGTCGTTGGCGGTGCAGCAATTGCGGAGGCATGGTCGCTGGTATTAAACCTGATTTTTTATGTAACGGACTCAGGGCGCCCGCTTGGGGAATCCATCGGAAAAATTTCAAAACGAATCAAAACCAAGTTTAGGGAAGGATTTGACATTGCGTTTCCATCCGCAGTCGGTACATATGCAAGACAGGGCCTTACGACGATCGAGCATCTTGCTATTCCGAAGGGACTCATTAAAAGTGGGCTCACCAAAACACAGGCGCTCTCCTCTTATGGAAATCTACAGGGGATTGCTTTTCCACTTGTTATGTTTCCGTATGCGGTGATCGGTGCGTTTACCTCTTTGCTCATACCGGAAATGTCAGAAAAACATGAAAGCGGTGATATGCAAGGAATTCGAAAAATGACGAGGCAAGTCTATCGTTCGTCCGCCTTTTTTTCGGTAGCCGCGTGCGGGATATTTGTAAATTATGCGGATGAACTCGGTGCACTCGTCTATCATTCGTCAGAAGCGGTGACGTATACCATTCTTCTCGGACTGCTCGTTCCGTTTATGTATCTTGATACAGCTGTCGATTCGATTTTAAAGGGACTTAACGAGCAGATTTACGTGATGAAAATAAACATTCTCGACGCAGCATCGGGAGTGATCTGTGTGTGTCTTTTAACGCCGGCGCTTGGGATATATGGATATATTCTCACGGTTTGGATATGCGAGATCATGAATCTGTGGGCGAGTATCCGAAAACTCGGTGTCATAACCGGAGAGGGGATCTCTTCAGCCGCAGGATATTATATAATCCCTCTCATGGCTTGTTGCGTTATCTCGTTTGTTAAGGATACACTCTTGAAAAATGCAAATCCGGTTATGTCGATGGTTTTATTTGCGCTTGGATATATTGCAACTGTCTATGTTGTCGAGG
>JAZRNC010000305.1:0-2702 GCA_045647965.1 Eubacteriales bacterium
TTCTTGCCCATGCGAAGTGCCAGCTTCTCCTGCGTGAACGAGAATTCCGTCAACAGTCTCTCGAGTCCCTCGGCTTCTTCGAAGAAGTGGAGATCCTCTCTCTGCAGGTTCTCGATGAGCGCGTATTTTGCCGCAGTCAGATCATCCGCTTCAAGCACGATAACGGGGATCTCCGAAAGTCCCGCAAGCTTGGAGGCGCGGAAACGGCGTTCTCCGGCGATGATCTCGAATCTCTCGCCAACTTTTCTTACAAGGATAGGCTGGAGGAGTCCGTTTGCCGAAATGGATTCTGCGAGTCCCGCAAGAGCGGCCGCATCAAAGTTTTTTCTCGGCTGATCGGGCTTCGTGTCTATATCACTGATTTGCACGGTGCGGCGTTCGGTGGTGACTTCCTCATCCTCCGGAAAGGAGTTGTCGAGAAAGATCGCGTCGAGTCCGCGAATGGAACCTTTGTTTTTAGCCATAATGATACTCCGGTTGTTATATAATATGTAGTTTTTATCGGTTGGATACGATCGGTTCGGAAGATTCACGAATCAAAGAGCGGTGGGGACGATGCCGATTCGCTCGAGTACCTCGTCCGTAACGGCGAAGAAAGAATCGGTAGCTTTCGAATATTTGTCATGGTAATTGATCGGCATGCCGTATCCCGGGGCTTCGGACACCTTTACGGCGCGCGGAATAGCGGTCGAGAAAAGCTTGTCCTTGTAGTATTTCTTGAGCTCGTCAAGAACCTGCGTGGACAGATTCAGCCGTCCGTTGTACATCGTGATCAGAATTCCGAGAACGGTGAGGTTCGGGTTGTAGAGCTTCTTTACCTTACTGATGGACATCATCAGCTGTGTCAACCCCTCCAGCGCGTAGTATTCGCACTGCATCGGGATGACGACCCCGTCAGAAGCGGTCAGCGCGTTGATGGTCAGCATCGAGAGAGACGGCGGGCAGTCGATGACGATGAGGTCAAACTCCTCGCACTTTTCGATAAACTGTAAAAGTCTTCGCTCTCTCTGCGGCAGATCGAACAGCTCAAATTCCGCACCGGCAAGGCTGAGCGTGGACGGCACGACGTAGAGATTTTTAAATTCGGTCTTCACGACGCACTCCGCGGGGGAGACGTCGTCGAGGAGAATGTCGTAGACGGTCTTTTTGATGCCTTTTTTTGAAATGCCGACACCCGTCGTGGAGTTTCCCTGCGGGTCCTCGTCGATGAGCAGCACCTTGAGCCCACGTTCGGCGGCGCAGCTTGCGATATTGACGCACGAGGTGGTTTTGCCGACTCCGCCTTTTTGATTGGCGAATGAAATGACGTATGGTTTAGCCATGCCAGATTTCCTTCCGTTTCCTTATCGATGGTCGATAATCGACTTCGATCATCAATTGTCGTTACCCATATTATATAACATCGGTTTACAAAAAGTCAACGGGTTAAATGTTAATGTTTCACGTGAAACAATGAATTTTTACGCGTAAATCCGTAAAACGCCGCGGTTTTTCGATCACATCACCCCTATTTTCTGTTTTTTTCGGCAAAAAATGTTTCACGTGAAACATTTTCTTGCTTTTATCGTTGTTTTTTTCATCAAGTGAAGAAAATCGTACGAGAAAAACCTCACGAGGATTTTGGCAGAAGGATTGAGATGAGCGTGCCCTCGTCCGTTTCCGTTCGGGTGGATTCGACGGGAATCCCCGATTTTTTGATGATATCGACGGCGTGATCGATGGAATTGTAGAAAAGACGGATATCGCGCAGAATGAGCTTGAGTCGCTGTTCACTCCGCGGCGGTGCTTTGGTGATCTCCTCGGCTCGTCCTGCGGCGCAAAGAAGAGATTCCACGTATTCCTCGGCGGCGGCGACGTTCAGCCCACGCTCGATCATGTGGCGAAGAACGTCGAGCCTCTCCTCACCCTGCGGCAGACGAAGAAGCGCGCGGCTGTGGCGTTCGGTGAGCCCGCTTTGCAGAATAAGCTCCTGCTCGGCACCCGTGAGACGGAGAAGACGGAGCTTGTTCGCTATGTACGATTGGCTGACGGAGAGGCGAAGAGCGCATTGCTCCTGCGTCATGCCGGAGAGACTGATGAGCGAGGCGATGGCGGCTGCTTCCTCGAATAAATTCAAGTCCTCTCTGTGCAGATTTTCTACGATCGCGAGGATGGCGGCGTCCACCTCTCCGGCTTCAATGGAGAGACAGGGGGCGGTGGCGATTCCCGCGATCTCTCCTGCGCGAAGGCGTCTCTCCCCGGCGATGAGACGGAAAACGGTACGTTCACCGTCGATCTCGCGGCTGACGAGGAGTGGTTCGATGATTCCGTGCTCACGGATGCTGTCGGCGAGGGTACGGAGAGATTCGTCGTACACGACACGGCGGATCCTTCCATCCGGCACACGAATATCGGAAAGCGGTATTTCACGCACCACGCGACTGATTTCTTTAATTTTTCCCCAAAACATAATTAACCTCCTGTAGCGCGGCGAAAAAATGGATAATGTACCGCGCCTTCTCTCGGAAATAGTATACCACGCGGGGAATGCAGAGGGTGGCGCATCTTGCTGTGGGAATATGACGGGTGAGGGGGTAGAATGAAAAAAATCCCATGGAAACATGGGATTTTGAGTAAGCGCGTGGGATTTTCCCGTGAAATCGCGGGGATAGCGGAATGCCGTCAAGGAAGGGAAGTCGGATCGTAGCCATGTCGTTCTGTGA
>JAZRNC010000306.1:0-5035 GCA_045647965.1 Eubacteriales bacterium
GCAAGATACTTGATTTCCGGATAATCGTCCGCAAGGAACCATCCCGTCAGGGCTGTATAGGTGTCGGGCGCGGTCGCTTCTCTGCGATGAAGGTCAAGCAAGAACTCCACATCCACTTCAAAACCGAAGTTGATGCAGTCATAGAAATGTTGTCCAAATTGATCCAGATAGGCCACCGCATCCGCCACGGTGGAGATCCACGCCTGTAGAGTCTCCGCATCGGCGTACTTCAGTTTCTCGAGCTGCTTGTCCGTGAGAACGCGGGTCATATAATTGCCGGAGGTATCGATCATTACGTCTCCGTCCGGGAGCTCGGTCATAGGATTTCGGATGCCATCAATCAGCTCCAAAGCCTCATCGCTGATTGCTTTCCACTCATAATGATATCCATTGGCCACATCCTCGTAAACGATGGTAATCCTGCTGTGGTACTGCTCGGGAAGGTATACCGTCTTCCCTGCGCCCATATGAGGCATGTCACCGTTCGAAGACGGGTACGCAAAGATGAGTCTGAAGTCATTGTTCGTCCGCGCCTGCCACTCACGTCCTGCAGACATCACGGTATCACCGATGCAAAGAGGTGCACCAAGCTCAGTGAACTCAACGAGGCATATAGCCTGGGGATCAAACACATAGCACGTTCCATCGCTCCTTACATAGTTAATGACGTGCCCACCACCCATTTCCACACTGCTGGTCATGGTAAGGATTCCCACCTCATCATAATCCCCCAGAAGAAAATAGGAGAAAATGCCGGAGGTTCCACCACAATTGCCCCATCCTGTGCTGAATACTGTGTCGGGGGTGCGGTTGAATGTCCAGGCATAGTTCCCGTCCCGAACATCCATATCTCCCCCAATGATTTCGTAACCACTGAGAGCAAAGTAATAAATTACGTCTCCTACCGTCTTCAGCGCTGCCGAAACGGTATCGATATCCTTACCGATAAGAGCCTCAACCTCTTCTCTCCGAAGCGTAGGAGAAAAACTTTTCGGGAACCCAAATCGACTCCAGCTTTGCTGTAAGTTAGCCCATTTCATTTCGATGAGCTGTACTTTTCTTTGCTCCTCTGCCGCAGCCCTATCCGTTTCGCTCATGGCATAAACCATTTCAGCTTTGCCCTGATTGAGTTCTGCCCACGCAGCCTCTTCATCAACACTGAAAGTCAGTGTCTGCTGGGCGGCATCAGCCACAAAAATCTGCAAATGAATGGGATTGCTCCAAGTGAGTACTATCTCCTCTTCGAGATTCTCCAGTGAATCAACCTGTATATCAACAAAAAGGTCTCCCTCACTTTTCATCAGCAAAGAGGTTTTATAAGGGGAATAAATCCAAAAGCCCCCTTCCACCGGAAGCGCCAGCAACGGAAGGATTCTCATCACTCCGGTATTCATACCCGTACTGATCACATACTTAATTCCGTCAAAATCATCCGTGATACACCAGGCAACAAACGCTGCATAGGACTGAGGAGTTGTGGCCTCCGGTGAGGTGTGCAGATTGAATACAAAATCCAGATCCAGACGAATCTCATCCGCGAAGCCGGAAAATGTTCGTGGGGTGAATTGGTCCAGATACGCAACGGCATCCCCAATCGTAGAGATGCTTTCCCGTAACGTATCGAGATCAGCCTCCTTCAGCGAAGCGAGTTGCTGATCAGTCAGCACTCTATCTAAGTAGGCTTGCAGCTCGGCACTGGGCTCCGCGCTGGGTTCTGCACTGGACTCCGCACTAGGCTCGGTGCTAGGCTCCACGCTGAGCTCGGTGCTAGGTATAGCTGTTGAGACTCCAGGATTTTGATTTCCTCCCCCACAACCAACCAACAATGCAGCAAACAGTATAATGGCAAAGAAAATGATAATACTTCTTTTCATTTATATTCCTCCAATATTAGCAACACAAACCGATGCACAGAGAATTACTTTATATTATACATCCTAATATCTTTCTGAACAATTCGCATACCACACAAAAGAGACGACAATTTTTGGTTACTTTCGCCAGTAATTCAATTTGTCACTTCAGAGAATTTTTCCGCCCTCAGATCAAATCCACAGCGTGCAACTCGCGTTCAACAACACCACCTCTGCCCCCCTGCCGCCTCGATCAACAAGATCTACGGTGCCTTTTTCCAAAACTCACTATCACAGACACCTCCCCAAAACATCCAGTCCATCCTACCCACCCCATTTTAGTAAACCCAACAAAACAGCCATCTATGTCGATACAGGCTTGGAGAAACAACAGCACTCCATGAGTTCAATATTTAACACACCGATAGTAGTGAGCATTAGTGGCCATCTCTGCTATTTCGCGAAGAGGGATTTCATCGCGAAGCGATTCCATCCACCGAAGGTGGATTTATTCCGCCATCGGCGGATTTAGTTGAAAAAAGCACTCGCTTTACGCAAGTGCTTTTTTCTTGGCTACGTCGGCCAGAAAAGATGCATTACAAATAAAAGGAAAAATGTGCGGTCTGCCTATTGAGGGAGATCGCACATTTTATAAAGCCAGTATGACCTATATAGGTTCATAATTTTATCTGATATAATTGATCCAATTCGATTTTGAAAATGGCAGCTTATCACTCGGCGCTATTATCCGTTTAATATACTATATAACTTCTGTCAACTTCAAGCGGTTTTTTATCTGTTCTATCAGAGTTATTTGATCCACTGTCACTCGATTCAGTTGAAAACAAAGCTTCAATGTCAAGTTCACCTTCGAACGCAGGATTCTGGCACCTTAGGTATATTTCCTCAACCACATCGCGTGGGATATCAAAATAATCAATAAACTCCTTAATGCTATATTGAGAATATCCCCCTCTAAATTCATCGGAATAACCGCATCCGGGAATATCTATATGAGAACGTGTTGCTTCCGAGAAGCCCCATTCTGTCGCATTCTTTTCTTCTATCCAATTGGTGATAGTTGTGGCATCCTGATTCTGCACATAGAGTCTTAACTGCGACTTGAAGAACCGGATAAATCGCTTTTCCAGAATGATTTGTTTTCTGTCGCTTAAATAATAAGCTTCTGCTTCCTCTTTACCTGCGTATATTGCATCTAAATTGTAATCGTAATAGTCAGCCAAAAAATTATCGTTGATAACCTCGAAATCGCGGCGAGGAATATTAAAGTCGTTAACAAAATCAACTATTGATACAAAACAACTATCATATTTACCCTCATTTGAGGCCAACATATCTTCTGTCTTTTTCTCTACCCATTTAGAGAATTCATCTTGCCCAACATATTCGATGAGGGTTCCGGGGATTGTGTGGAAAGATCCGTCTTGAACACCGTGATTATACACTACATCATGATCGCAGTATTTACTTCCACCTACTCCTACTATCGGTTCATCGGTCCCGGGGTCTGTATCAGTCGATACCGAACTGTGATCGGATGTATCTTCTATCGGACCGGTGCTCTCTTGTCCGTAATCGGATGTGTCATCAAGCGGACCGGTGCTCTCTTGTGTATTGTCTGTCTGATCCGTAGAAACGAGATCGTCGTTCGGAAGATACGGCATAGTAAACAGCACTCCGATAATTAAAACGAATGATGCTGCGAGCGCGCCGTACCTAAATATAAGACTTGTTCCTAATTTGGGTTTGTTAATATTTTTCGCATACGCCGGATCTGCCTCGGCAATGAATTTACTATCAAGCAAATTCATATATTGAATCATTTTTTCCTCCTTCATATCGTTATCCCCTCTCTTTCAAGATAATCTTTGAATTTATTCCGTGTCCGCATGAGCATAACCTTTACATTGCTTTCCGTCATACCGTAGTCCGCGGCAATATCCTTCACGGAACTCATGTACCAGTACCGTCTGACAAATACCACCCGTGCCTCCTGTGAAAGCGATGCAACAAAAGCATTGATTACGTCCTTTAAGTGAAGCTCTTCTGTAGGATCACCGACTGAAGGATCGGGAATGAATTCCTCTGCCTCGTTGAAAATAACTTCTACATCCGGTGTGCGCTTCTGTGCACGATTGTGTATGTAACGGTTGATTGCAATATTGCGTGTAAGTTTGCCAAGGTATGCGGCCAATCGTTCCGGCTTACTCGGTGGTATGGTTTCCCATGCTTTTTGGTAGGTGTCGTTTACACATTCTTCAGCATCCTGATTGGAATACAAGATGTTGTGTGCAATATAGTGGCAGTACTTGCCGTATTTTTTATCGGTTTCCGTAATGGCTGTTTCGGAGCGCTCCCAATATAAAGCCACAATCTGTCTGTCGTCCATGTCTGTTCTCCTTTCTGTGTGATAAGGCCTTTCACCCTAATACACAAAATTTTGTTACAATTGGTTACAAATAAGTGAGAGATTTTTGAAATAATTTTAATAATGGTACATTTATTTTAACAAAAATCAAGCACAGGTTCGTTTCACTCAAAATAGCGAATACGTCAGATTGCATCTTTTTTTGCACTCAAAAGCCGATTTTTGAAAAAATGAGAAAATGGGCGATAAAACGAGAAAAAAGCAGGAAAACCTGCGTTTTTCAGGGTGCATCTTTTTTGTACGCACTACGTGGTCGCCCACATGCAACTTTATCCGAACACGGAATGTCTGTAAAGAGCACAGTTTTTGAGCCGTAACCGAAGTTTAGAGTAAGTAAAAATCGGTCACTATACAGGAATACAGTATTAACGAAAACATCGATCAGCTGTCTGCGTTCCTCAAGGCGCGTCAGATCAAAGTTTCGCATATAGCGGAACCAAGCCCAAAGCTCGTCCTCGGTTCGCAAGGGACGCTTCATATTTTCAATCAATATCTTGTCTTCCAATTCGCGCTTGGTAACCTCCAACGTCTCAAGGCGCTGCTTGGTAGACGGTGTGATGATACCTTGCTCAATAGCCGCTATCAGATTGTCAATAGAGCGTTGCGTATCGGAAAGGTTCTTTTCAAGATATGGAATTACCGTGTTTTCTTGCTGTTGATACTCCAAATATTTGTGTACTATGTCGCCGATAAAAACATCGTCATGGAGAACGACTTTGACAAGACGGATCGT
>JAZRNC010000307.1:0-4247 GCA_045647965.1 Eubacteriales bacterium
CTTTAATATAGTTAATTATAAACTTCGAAAAAACTGCTGTCAAGGGGGACAAGAAAAAAGCAGGGCAAACGCCCTGCTTTTTTTAACAATTATTTGGTTTTTTCTGCCATAATTTCTTTGACTTTGCTGATAACTTCAACAACTTTCAAAGCTTCGGCATGGGTAATGCGATAGGGTTTGCCTTCGCGGAAGTCTTCGTACATACCAACCCAAGTTTCATCCAACGGTTCGCGGCGTTCTTCGGGAGTCATTTCGCCCTCTTCCCATTCGAGTTTAATCGGAGTACCCCAGCCTTCGGGAGTGCCCGGGTTTGCGGGGGGTTTTACAAATTCCATACCGGGTTTGATATATTTCCAGGTGAAGTTTTTGGTAACGGGATCTTGCCATGCGGTACCGCGGTCACCATAAATAACCAATTGCGGAATAAAGGTGTTTACGCAAGAGCTGATTTCCATATCCACAATGCGGCCGTTGATACCGGTCATTAATAATTTAATATGGTCTTCGCAGTTGCCGCTTGCCAAGGTTTGGCGAGTTTCGGCATAAATGTCGGTGTAGTCACCACCGCAGAAGTTGAGCGCGTGGTCGATGATGTGGGGACCCCAGTTGAGCAGCTGACCGCCACCGAACTCGGAGATGGTCTGCCAGTCGCAGCGACGCTGGTAGCCGTTGCGGGACAGTCTGACCTCATAGACGTCGCCGAGCAGACCGGAGTCGATTATCTCCATAGCCTTGCAGAATCCCTCCTCGAAGCGGCGGTTGTGACGGATGTACAGGTGCGGGCCTGCGGGCTGAGAGCCAAGCTCGATCAGTTCCATCGCCTCGGCGGTGTGCATACAGAACGGCTTTTCGAGAAAGACGTCCTTGCCGGCAAGCAGTGCCATTTTTGCGTGCTTGTAGTGGTCGACAGAGCGAGTTGCGATGCTGACAAGCTCGACCTCGGGGTCGGCCAGCATATCCTCGTAACGGGTGTAGGGCTTGCTGCCGAACTCCTCTACGAAGGGAACAGTGCGCTCTTCGATGATGTCGCAGACAGCGTAGAAGCGAAATTTATCCTGACGGGAACGCAGTTCGCCGCGGTGCATACCGCCGCCTGCGCGTCCAAGACCGACAAGACCGATGCGAATCGGATGATCCATGATAAGTACCTCGCAAAATAGATTTTTTTGTTTGTTATCATTTTTATTATACCAAATTTTCCGAATTTGTCAATGGATGGCTGACGGTTTTAAAAAAACGAGTAAGGAAGAAAACTTTTTTGAAGGGAATACAGGATCGTAAGCGATCGCCGGGTTTGTCTCGGTGGGACGCTTCGAGCAGTTCAAATGCAAGGGTACTTTATTTCCTTCAATCTGTTCGATGAAATATTTACCGTTGATTAACTTTTCGGCTGTTATCTTAATGACACCCACTAAGCCAAAGTGAGAGACTTTCTCTCTCCTTGGCTTTTTTCTTGTCCAAACGAACATTTTTCAAAAAACGCTTGACAACCACAGACTATTGTGATAGTATATACTATAGTGATAGTCTATGAAAGAAGGTAAAAAATATGGAACAAAAGCTTTTTGACAGTGAACTCAAGGTAATGGAGCTAATCTGGGAAAACGAACCGATCAGCGCAAAAAATCTGAGTCTTCTTGCCCTTGAAAAATTCACCTGGAACAAAAACACGACCTATACGGTAATAAAAAAACTGGAGGCGAAAGGATATATCGCACGCACGGAACCCGGATTCATATGTACGTCCAAAATATCCAAATCCGAAGTACGCCACGCCGAAACCGAAGGCCTCATTAACAAACTGTTCGGCGGATCAAAAAAAGCGCTATTCTCCGCGCTGATTGAGGATGAATCGCTGAGCGCCGATGACATCGCGGAACTGCGGCGCCTGATCGACGAGAGGTAACGCGATGCTTGACGAAATCGTTTATTGGATCTTCAATATGAGCATCTCCGCCGCGCTGTGCGGGATCCCGATCGTTTTGATTCGTCTCATCAAAAAAATCCCGCGAAGAATCGTTCCTCTTTTCTGGCTGATCCCCTTTCTCCGTCTGTGCGTTCCCGTGGGATTATCCGCAAAATACGGATTGATGAGTTTTTTATCAAAGTTCACGACCAAAACCGTGGTCGTCTATGAGTCACCCGACCATCTTTCCGTCTCCACAACCAATCATATTATGGCGGCGGATACTTACTTTCCCCTCTCATACAAAGTGAACCTGCTCGAAAATATTTTCTCCGCCGCGGCTGCCGTATGGCTCATTGTATTTCTCGCGATCGTACTCACCGCAGGAATCACGTATGCCGTGACCGCCTCGGAGATTAAAGATGCAAAACAAATTGAGGATGGAATCTTCGTCTCCGAGAAAATTTCCACCCCCGCCGTGTACGGTATCGTAAAGCCGCGGATTCTGCTCCCCATCGAACATGAGAGCGGCAATCTGCGTTACGTTTTGATGCATGAGAGAGCGCACGTTCGGCGAATGGACAATCTCACGCGACTTTGCGCCCTGGCTGTCGTCGCGCTTCACTGGTTCAATCCCTTGGCGTGGTGGTTTTTGAAGCTACTGTATGCCGATCTTGAACTGGCGTGCGACGAAGAAGTTCTCGCAAAACTCCCGTCGTCCGAGCACAAAAACTATGCCCACACGCTCCTCTCGGAAGTGGAAAAAACGACCATTTTCGCTTCCGCCTTCGGAGGTGCCGTCATCCGCACACGGATCGATCATATTCTCTCCTACAAAAAAATGTCCGCACTTGCCATCGTAGGATCCCTCTCGCTGCTCATCGCCATCGCGTATGTTTTATTAACAAACGCCGCATAGTTTTCTGAAAACAGAAAGAAAGGCACGGTCAATCTATGAAAAAATTATTCGCTCTTTTTCTCGTTCCGTTTATTCTACTCCCCCTTGGTTCCTGCACCACTTCCGAAGAATCCTTTCACTACGTCAGCGACTACACCGGTTTTTCGGATATCCCCGAGGATTACACAGCCGCCGATGCCATCGCGGATGGGTGTCTTGTCATTGATTCCACTACCAAAGAAAACGAACACGGGGTAACGGTCACCAATGATGTAAAAACGTCGGGGTACGACCACTGGACAAATTTTGTCACTGCAGCGGATAACGGCACCGATTCGTTTCTCCGTGCGGTACATTTTCTCGACGGCGTCGGATACTATTACGATCTCTACTACCGCGATGGAAAATACACGCTCTACAAAATGGACGAGTATGGTGTCTCCCCCGCGATTTCGTTTCAATATTTGCGGCATCTCACGGGAAAACTCAGCGGTACCGCAAGAGAAGGCAGTGTATACGTTCTGACCGACAGCCTCGAGCTGACATATCGCGACGTACACTGGAAATATCTTTCCAGCAACTCGGAAGCCGTGACGACCATCCCCTTTTATTGGCTTACGTTTATGTTATATTTTGATTAATAATAGAAAATCTGAATACAAGAAAGGAGTTCTGTTTATGACGAGCACAACTTTTCGTAAATATTATCTTTGTTCCATTCTCGGTGTTCTTGCCGCCTCCTTCTATCCCCTCTATATGGGGGTAGCCATCATCGTCGATATGTTCCGCTATGGCACCGTTTACGCCGAGGATTATCCGAAATACATCATCCCCTATACGCCGATCGCACTCGCCATTTTGATCGGAGTCGCTCTTTTGCCGATTACGTTGAAATATTTTTCGAAATTCGCCCAGCTTGTCGGATGTGCGTTTTCGCTTGTGGTATTTTTCACAGCAGAATTTCTGCTTGAAAATCTCGTCACCGTCACAAAAACAGTAATCGGTCCTGTGGCCAACGTGACCAAACTGGAAAACTGGCAGATGTATAGTTGCTACAAACCGCCGTCCGCTTGGGAAGAACGTACGTGGACGGAAGTGGACGTCCTGCTCGGCGAATACAGTCCTGCGTTCAAGCTCCATTTTTACCTCATCTCCGTCGTTGTGATCTTGTCGATCCTCGGCTGTTTTTACGGCTTTGCCAAAATGATCCGAACGGGGAACAACGAAAGAAAAAAATCACTCATTCTCCAATCCGCCACCGCCCTTTTGTTCCTTGGAATGTGCATTTTTGCGTGTTTCACTGCATTTTACCGTGACGGTGCGATCAGCGTATCTCCCCTGTCCGCCTTCCTTATGTGCATCTTTTTTATCCTGTTCGGCGTGACGGCAGGGCTTTATCTCGCGTCATTCTTTCAAGACCGATCGAAACTTCTCGCCGTTCTG
>JAZRNC010000308.1:0-2240 GCA_045647965.1 Eubacteriales bacterium
GAACTGCTCTTGGCAGTCTACAAAAATCTTGAATAAGTTGAGCCGATTTACCATCGGCTTTTACTTAGATATAAAGTGTAGCGCGCTACACTAAAAGGAGGAACCTATGATCAAAACATTAGCAAAGAGCCTGCGTGAGCATAAAAAAGGCTCTATCCTGACAATCATTTTGTCGATACTGGAAGCGGCGTTTGAGATTCTGATACCGCTTTGTATGGCAGAAATTATCGACAAGGGTATTGACCTTGGCGAAATGAGCGCCGTATGGAAATACGGTATTGCTCTTTTGATATTTGCCGCGCTTCAGCTCTTTACTGGCGTGCTTTCGGCACATATCGCCGCCAAGACCTCGGTGGGATTTTCCGCCAATCTAAGGCAGGATATGTACGATAACGTGCAAACCTTTGCCTTTTCCAACATCGATAAGTTCTCCACGGCATCCATCGTGACAAGACTTACCACCGATGTGACCAACATCCAGAACTCGTATCAGATGCTGATCCGTATGGCGATTCGCGGTCCTATTATGCTGATCTTTTCCATGGCAGTAGCCTTTAGCATCAACAGCTCGATTGCGTGGATATTTCTTGCCATCATTCCACTCATGGCAGGATTGCTGCTGTTGATCGTCAAAAACGTACATCCCGTATTTAACCGTGTTTTTCGCACCTACGACCAGCTGAATAACGTAGTACAGGAAAACGTGCGCGGCATCCGCGTTGTCAAATCCTTTAATCAGGAGAGCAACGAGATAAAGAAATTCAAGGGGATTTCCGAGAGCATCTACCGTGATTTTGCAAAAGGCGAACGGCTTTTGGCTTTCAACTCTCCCATCATGCAGTTCTTTATGTACGCCTCCATGATCCTCATTTCGTGGATCGGCGCAAAGGCGATCATCGTCAGCGGAAACAATGCTGCCCTCGGCATGACCACGGGTGATCTGACGGCTATGTTTGCGTATGCAATGCAGATACTTATGAGCCTTATGATGCTCTCTATGGTTTTTGCTATGATGACCATATCCTTGGCTTCCGCACGCCGTATTGCCGAGATCTTGGACGAGAAAACCGATATCGCCAATCCCGAAAATCCCGTAATGAGCGTAAAAGACGGCTCTATTCGTTTTGAGGGCGTTGATTTCGTGTATGCCTCCAAGGCCGACAAGAAGGTGTTGGACAACATCGATCTGTCTATCGCCTCGGGCGAAACCATCGGTATTATCGGCGGCACAGGCTCGTCCAAATCAAGCCTTGTTCAGTTGATCCCCCGTTTGTACGATGTAACAGGAGGACGGCTCACGCTTGGCGGCGTGGATGTGCGAAGCTACGACCTGACCGTTCTGCGAAATGCCGTTGCCATGGTGCTTCAGAAGAACGAGCTGTTTTCGGGCACGATCAAGGAAAATCTGCGTTGGGGAAACGAAAACGCTACCGATGAAGAAATTGAACACGCTTGCCGTCTTGCCTGCGCGGACGAATTCATTCAGGGATTCCCGGATAAATATGACACTTACATCGAACAGGGCGGTACCAACGTATCGGGCGGTCAGAAGCAGCGCCTCTGTATTGCCCGCGCTCTTTTGAAAAAGCCCAAGGTTTTGATCCTCGACGATTCCACAAGCGCGGTGGATACCAAAACCGATGCGTCCATTCAAAGGGCGTTTGCGGAATATATTCCCGACATCACAAAAATTATCATCGCACAGCGTATCAGCTCGGTGCAGCACGCAGACCAGATCATCGTTCTGGACGATGGCAAGGTAGTTGCCGTTGGTCGTCATAACGAGCTGTTGGAAAGTTGCGATATCTACCGTGAAGTATATGCATCGCAGAAGAAAGGAGGCACCGATCATGAATAAGAAAGAAAAAATGCCGTCTATGGGAAAGATGCCCGAAGGTATGCCACCTAAGCCTCAGTTTGATATGAAAACACTCTTTCGATTGCTTTCGTATATGAAGGATTATAAAGGCAAACTGATCTTTGTCGTAATCTGCATACTGATTAGTTCGATTGCATCCGCCGTGTCCTCGCTATTCCTGCAAGCGCTCATTGATGATTATATCACCCCTCTGCTCGGTTCTTCGTCACCCGTATTCACCGGACTTTTGCAGGCTCTGCTTGTGATTGGCGGCGTTTATCTCATCGGCGTACTTTCTACCTTGTTCTATAACCGCATTATGGTTACCATTGCACAGGGTACGCTCAAGAAGATCCGTGACGAAATGTTCGAAAAGATGCAA
>JAZRNC010000309.1:0-7228 GCA_045647965.1 Eubacteriales bacterium
CACAGAACGACATGGCTACGATCCGACTTCGTGACGCCGCCGACGGTGGAAAACAGGATGAACAGTGAAAATACCGATCGCGCGAGGGTCGTTGTGAGAGTGAACAGCGCGCGGACGGCAAAGGAGTTGCGGAAATAGTGTACCGAGGCGATTCCGCAGATATACCCAACGGGCATATATAATAAAGGAAGGATTGTGAGGGAGGAACCGCTGACCGATTCAAACGTGAACGCGGCACACAGACCCACGATCGCTCCCCATTTTTCGTGATCGAGAATGGCGACGGCGACGACGAGGGGGAGGAGCAGATCCGGAATCGCTCCAAACGGTTCGTACCGCGCAAGGAGAGTGGTCTGCAGCATCGTGAAAAAGATGATGAGGATCCCGATCAGGATTCCTCGCCGAATGGCATCCGAGTCGATCGAGAGTCCGAGCCGCCAGCCACGGAAACGGGATAACAGTCGGTCTTCGCTGTGGAGCTCACGTTTGGTGATGGAGCGGTCGCCGCGAAGGCCGTCGGTATCGTTTTTCTGTCTTTTAAATCTGCCAAAATCAGCCATCGTACCCCTCCGCTGATTCTATCTCCAGAGGGGGAGTTTGATCGTTCGGCTCATCTTCGTCGGGATAGGGGTCAACGGCGGTGACGTCGTGGTCGGTGATGACCATCACACGCTGGATCTGTGTGAAATCCACACGGCTTTTGACCGTGATATCAACGGTGCGGGTGTAGGGATTGTCTTCGATTTTTTCGATATAGCCGATCATCAGACCGCGGGGGTAGACACTGCCGAATCCGGAGGAAAGAACGCGGTCTCCCACGCGAACCTCGGCGTTGTCGGGGAGGTAGCTGAGCATAAAGAGCCCCTCTTCGGCGAGATCAAAGTTTCCTTTGGCAATACCGGCATCCCCTGTGCGCTCGATATACGCGCCGATGGAGGAATTTTGTGAGACAACGGTCATTACTTTTGCCCAGTTCAGACCGACTTCGGTGACGTAGCCGACGGCACCGTATTCGCAGATGACGGGCATATTTACCTGCACACCCGCCTGAGTACCCACGTCGATCGTGATGGTGCGCGAGTAATTTCCTCCATCCTTACCCGTGACGGAGGCGGCGAGAAAGTCAAAGTCGTCGTGGCGCATCTTCACGTCGAGGAACTGCGCGAGCCACGCATACATTTTTTCAAGCTGCTCGGTGTCATAGCGTTCGTTTTCGAGCATTTCCACCTGTTCACGAAGGGCGATGTTTTCCTCGACCAGCTCGTCAAAGCGGTAGAAGTAGGAAGCATAGCCGTCGATGGCATCGGACGCGTAATCAAAGAGCTTCTGAACGGGAATGAGCGCGGCATTCAGGAGATTTCGCACGGGAAACGAGACGCCCATCGCGTAGAACACGGTGGGGAAGATCGTCAGAACGAGCGCTACCACCGTGACGATATAGAAAAACTTATTTTTAAAATGATTCATCATTCGTTACCTTGCACGGTACGTGACGATACCGTTCATATTGTTGCTGCTTTCGATGACTCTGCCGATTCCGTGGGAGACGCAGTCGATGGGAGATTTGGCAACAAAGGTACGGATACCCGTGACTCTCTGGATGAGGAGATCAAGTCCCGAAAGAAGAGCGCCGCCGCCCGCAAGCATAATGCCGGTATCGTAGATATCGGACGCAAGCTCCGGGGGAGTGATCTCAAGGGTATTGCGGATCGCCTCAACGATGTGGGACACTTCTTCCATCAGTGCCTCGCGGATCTCGGTGGAGGTCACGTTGACGATGGCGGGGAGTCCATTGAGGAGGTTGCGGCCGCGGACTTCCATTGTTCCGCGATCGGTGGAGGGGTGAACGCTGCCGATTCGTTTTTTGAGAAGCTCGGCGGTGGTTTCCCCGATGAGGACGTTGTATTTTCTCTTGAGGTAGGAGGAGATGGCGTTATCGAGCTCATCACCCGCCACGCGCATCGAACGGGAGATCACGATGCCGCCGAGCGAGAGGATAGCGACCTCGGTCGTACCGCCACCGATATCGACGATCATCGAGCCGCGCGGGCCATCCACGCGGAGACCGCTTCCGATAGCTGCTGCGATCGGTTCTTCGATCAGCGCTACGGACTGTGCGCCCGCTTCGAGAGTGACATCTTCCACGGCGCGTTTTTCGACTTCCGTTACGCCGTAGGGGATGCAGATGATGACTTTCGGGCGGCTGAAGATAGTATTCCCCGAAACTTTCTTGAAGTAGTGGCGGAGCATGGAGGCGGTCACGTCGAATTCCGCGATGACACCGTTTTTTAAGGGGCGCATCGCAAGGATGGAGCCGGGTGTCTTTCCGAGCATTCTTTTGGCTTCGCTTCCGACGGCGACGACCTTGCGGGTCTTTGCTTCAACCGCAACGACGGACGGTTCACGGAGTACGATTCCCTTACCCTTTACGTAAACGAGGGTATTTGCCGTGCCGAGGTCTATACCGATACTTTTCATAGGTGTTGTTTATTTCCTTTCGATGTTTTTCGAATGTCTTTCCACAGACGTGGGGAGGGGGGGTGAAGTTTTACTAAAACTTCAAGTAAATCTTTCTCCGCTGCCGCGGGGCGGGGAAGTTTTGCGAAAACTTCAAGGAAAGGCTCCTGCGCGGAGGGCGCACAAGAGGATCACTCGGGATCCTCTTGTGAATCTCCCCGACCAAAGAGAACCATTGGTTCTCTTTGGAATCTTTCCTTGTGAAACGTTCCGTGCCTTAGGGCACTACTTTAGTTTGAATTTTTAGATATCCCGCGAAGTTTAGTTTGGATTAGTAATTTCGGTGGAATAGGCTGCCGCGGGGAGGGGCTTTTGTTTTCCTTCGGACGGTTAGAGAACGAACGATTTCGTTTATCCTTATTTTAACCAACGACAGTTGAATTTTGCACCAAAGCGGCCCCGCCGTCTACGAGTATTGCTTGTAAGATGGGCGAAGTTTTCGATCACTCCACTGCTCAGCTTCAGCAGCACTCTTAAGAGTGCGGAATATGGGAGAATCCAAAGAGGGTACCCCTCTTTGGTGCGGTGATTCACGAAAAAGCTTTGCTTTTTCAGAGGGCAGGCACGAGTCCTCTTGTGCGCCCTGCGCGTAGCAGTAATTTACTTGAAGTTTTCATAAAACTTCATTTCCTCTTAGAAACCCCGCGTTAGCGGAGAGAAAATTTACTTGAAGTTTTCACGAAAACTTCCCCCCGCCCCGCGTGAAAAACAAAAAGGCGTGTCGCAAATTACATCTTTCACAATGTAAATGCGACACGCCCTTCAAATTTATAATTTATAGAGATACTGCATTACTCCGCGAGGGCTTTCTGATAAATTTCCGTGAGCTCCGCGTCACTCATCGAGGTGTTTCTTCCTGCCGCGTAAAGCTCGTCGATCATTTCCTTCATACGCGCAACAATGGGGGAACGCTTTTCAACGGTAATACCCATACGGTGGTTGACCCAGTACGCGATGCCGGCGAGTCCGCTGTGCGTGTCAATGGAAACCTGTGCCGGTCTGCCGAGCATTTTTTCCGTGTTGAAGATGTTGTAGATCTCTTCGTCCTTCATCAGACCGTCGGCGTGGATGCCCGCTTTTGTGACGTTGAAATCTCTGCCAACGAACGGGGTGCGCGGGGGAATGTCGTACTCGATCTCGTTCTTGAAGTATTCGGCAATTTCGGTAATGACGGTTGTATCCATACCGTCCGTCGTACCGCGCAGGGAAGCGTATTCCATAATCATCGCTTCGAGCGGAGTGTTTCCGCATCTCTCACCGATTCCGAGCAGAGCGCAGTTGACCGATGAACAACCGTAGAGCCACGCGGTGGAGCTGTTCGATACGGCTTTGTAGAAGTCGTTGTGACCGTGGAATTCGAGCATTTCGGAATCAAATCCCGCGTAGTGCATCAAACCGTAGATGATACCCGGTACGGAACGGGGGAGCGCCGCACCCGGATAGGATACGCCGTAACCCATCGTGTCACACACGCGGATCTTTACGGGAATGTGATATTCATGGGAGAGCTTGTTGAGCGCTTCCGCAAAGGGCACAACAAATCCGTAGAAGTCGGCACGGGTGATATCCTCAAAGTGGCAGCGCGGGGAGATTCCCATATCCAATACTTCTTTGATGACGCCGAGGTACTTGTCGAACGCGGAACGACGTGTAAGTCCCATTTTGTTGTAAATATGGTAGTCGGAGCAGGAAACGAGAACGCCCGTTTCGCGGATTCCGAGGGATTTTACGAGCTCAAAATCTTTCGTTGCCGCGCGGATCCACGTGGTGATCTCGGGGAAACGGTAGCCGAGCGCCTTGCATTCTTCCAGCGCCTCGCGGTCTTTTTCTGTGTAGACGAAAAATTCGGATTGACGGATCAGACCGTTCGGGCCGCCGAGGCGGTGCATCATGGTGTAGAGATCCTTGATCTGCTTAACGGAGAAGGGCTTGGTAGCCTGCTGACCGTCGCGGAACGTTGTGTCGGTGATCCAGATGTTCTCGGGCATATTGACTGGAACGAAACGGTGGTTGAACGATACCTTCGGCACGGATTCGTAGTCGTAAAGGCGGCGGTAGAGGTTCGGTGTCTCTCTCTCCTGCAGGGAATAGCGGTAGGAGGACTGCTCAATGAGGTGCGTGGACTCGGAATATTCTATCTTCGTATCGCGGGAGAAGGATTCGACACCTGTTCCCGTTGTATTTATTTTCACTTCGTCGTTTTGCATAATTATATCTCCAATATTTCAAAAAAATAAAAACCCGTTCACTGTTGGCTATATTATACCACCATTTTTGAAAGTTGTCAATGGGTGATATGCAAAAATGTTCAGCCGTAGAGTGTAGGGTTTTGTATATTCTTGCTTTATTATGTATATTTATTGATTATTACTCGTGTTTTCCTTCCCATTTTACGAGTGTGGAGCCGCGGTAGGTGAGAAGTCCTTTTTCGTTTTCATCGAATGTGACGAACAGCCCCGGCGCTACGTTCAGTTCGATCACATCCTTTGTGATCGTCTCTAACCGAAACGCCGCAATGCGTGTTTCGTTGTCGATGGGAAGTTCTTCTCTCGCGTCGTGGGAACAATCGCAGTTGTCGTGATCGTGACCGCAGTTGCAGTCGAGACCGTGTTCCATGGCCATACGACGCTTAATGTCGTGTTCGGAGGGCAGTTTTGCGAGAACGGTCGCGCGAACGGTGACTTCCTTGGCGTTTGCTAATTTTTTCATTCCAGCGACCACTTTTGAGAGAAAGAATCCGAAAATTCCCATTAAAATCACACAGCATACGGCAAATACCGTCATCATAACCTGAAGCTCGTCCATTGTCAAGTCTCCTCTTTGCATATTTTAAAATGTATCGAAATGATCGAAATTGATCGAATGTTTTTCTCATTATAACACAAATCCCGCGTGCGGGCAAGGGATAGCGAAAAAAACGTGAAAGCCTTTTCGAAAACTTTTCGTATTTCGCCGTATAAATTCGCACCCGCTGATTCATACTAACTCCTGACAGATATTTCTATCGGAGGGTTATGATGTCTACATCAATTGCAAAAGAAAAAAAAGACTCCGCATTTTTCGGAGTAATGCAGCGAGTGGGACGGTCGTTTATGCTGCCGATCGCACTGTTGCCAATCGCCGGACTGCTGCTCGGCATCGGCGCTTCCTTTACCAACGCCGCGATGCTTGAAGCATACAATCTCAGCGGCATTATGGGGGAGGGCACCGTTCTTTATACCGTGTTCACCGTGCTGTCTTCCGTTGGTACCGTCATTTTTGATAACCTGCCCCTGCTTTTTGCGGTGGGAGTCGCGCTCGGTATGGCGGAAAACGAAAAAGCTACCGCTGCACTTTCCGCCGCTATCGCGTTCTTCGTTATGCATAAAACGATCAGCACTCTTCTTGCTCTCACGGGGCGGGGAAGCGACGGCTCGATGCCCGAGGGAACGATCGCGAACGTCGTCGGTATTGAGTCCTTGCAGATGGGTGTGTTCGGCGGTATTATTGTCGGACTCGGCGTGGCGGCGCTGCACAACCGTTTTTATAAGATCCGCTTACCCGACGTCATTTCGTTTTTCGGCGGAACGAGATTCGTTCCGATCATCTCGACGACGGTGTATATTCCGGTTGGCGTGCTGATGTTTTTCGTGTGGCCGACGGTTCAGGGATGGATCTACGCGCTCGGGGATCTCGTACTTCGCTCGGGATACGGCGGTACACTGATCTACGCATTTATTGAACGAATCCTCATTCCGTTCGGTCTGCATCACGTGTTTTATCTCCCGTTCTGGCAGACGGGGGTTGGCGGTTCGGCGCTGATCGACGGAGTTCTCGTCTACGGCGCGCAGAACATCTTTTTTGCGGAGCTTGCTTCCCCGAACACCGTTCGCTTTTCTGTGGAAGCCTGCCGCTTTATGAGTGGTAAATTCCCCCTTATGATCTTCGGTTTGCCCGGTGCGGCTTTGGCGATGTATACGTCCGCCCGACCGGAAAAGAAAAAAGTGGCGGGAAGTCTCCTTCTGTCCGCGGCGCTCACGTCGATGCTGACGGGAATTACCGAGCCGATCGAGTTTACGTTCTTATTCGTCGCGCCGATTCTTTACGTTATTCATTCCATCCTCGCCGGCGTTTCGTATATGCTGATGCATATTCTCGGGGTTGGGGTTGGTATGACGTTCTCGGGTGGGCTGATCGATTTGACACTGTTTGGCGTTTTGCAGGGAAATGAAAAGACGAACTGGATCATGATTCCCATCGTTGGCGTTTTGTATTTTGCACTGTATTTCTTCCTGTTCCGCTTCCTTATTACAAGACGGAATTACGCTACTCCGGGACGTGAGGATGATCTCAGCGAAACGAAGCTGTACACCCGTGCGGATTACAACAAAAAGAAGGCGGGCGAGGGAGCGAAAGATTCCGAATCCGCTGACAAATCGACAGACGACGGTAAGTCAAAGATGGATCAGTCGGAAATGATCGTAGAAGGACTTGGCGGACGGGAAAATATCGCCAACCTCGACTGCTGTGCAACGAGACTTCGCGTTACCGTGCACGATTCCGCTCTTGTGTCAGAGGAGATGCTGAAACAAAGCGGTGCCGCCGGTGTCATTCGCAAAGGAAACGGCGTGCAGGTGATCTACGGTCCCCAGGTTGCCGTTATCAAGAGTGAGCTGGAGGAGTTTCTGCGCTGACGCGAGGGGGCGGGGATAAAGTTTTCGCAAAACTTCAA